>JACMQE010000194.1 GCA_014377145.1 Glaciimonas sp.
ACGATGATGCCGGTCGCATCGTCAGTGTGCGCGTACAAATTGTGAGTCGTACTGGATATTCTGTTCATTTGTCAGCGCCGGTTTCTACGCGCGCCGTATGCCATTTCGACAATGCATATTACTTGTCGGGTGTGGATATCAGGGCGATGTGTCGCAAGACCAACACCCAGTCTAATACGGCCTTCCGTGGCTTTGGCGGACTGCAAGACGCTATCGCGATTGAATATATTCTTGATGAGATTGCGCGGAATCTGGGCCACGATGCGCTGGACATCCGTAAGTTAAATTTTTATGGGTGCAACGATAACGAGGGACGCAATGTTACCCAGTACAGCCAAAAAGTAGTCGATAACGTTATTCATGAACTGGTCGATGCAATGGAAAGCAGCAGCGCTTATCGGGCAGGCTGTACTGCTATCGCTCGCTTTAACGTCAGCATTCCGGTACTCGAAAAAGGCCTGGCAATGACCCCCGTCAAATTCGGTATTGCTTTCAATGTGACACATTTAAATCAGGCCGGTGCGATGGTCCACGTCTGCACCGATAGTTCTGTGCTGGTGAATCACGACGGCACCGAAATGGGCCAAGGCGTGAATACAAAAGTGGCGCAGGTTGTCACCCATACGCTCGAGATTCCGCTGGCGCTGGTGCGCGTGATCGCTACCGAAACTAGCAAAGTGACAAATACGTCTGCTACGGCGGAGTTTTTTGTGCAATTGCATGCTGGCGCTTTCACCAATGCCATCGATGCAGCAGACATCACGGCAGTCACTTTCGCGGCAGGCGTGATACAGATTGGCGACCATCGGATGACATTTTCCGATCTGGCCCAAAAAGCCTATATAGCACAGGTTCAATTATGGTCGGATGGCTTCTTATGCGAGGCCCGGTTTGTAATGGGATGCGAAGACCATGACCGGGCATCCATTTTCTTATTTGTTCTACGGCGCTTCGGTATCGGAAGTGGTGGTAGATACCCTGTGACCGGTGAGTGCCGCTGCTGCGCGCAGATGTGCTGTACGACGCCGGTGAGTCGCTCAATCCGGCTCGATATTGGCTAAGTTGAAGGCGCTTTCATTCGGGGAAGGGGCTGGTTGACAACCGAGGAATTGTGGTGGAATAAGGACGGCAAGTTAACGACGCACCCGCCGTCTACCTACAAAATTCCTGCCGTCTCGGATTGCCCACAAGATTTCCGCGTTAGCCTGTTTAAAAATTGTAATGTCGAGGACAGTATTTATCGCTCCAAAGCATTGGGCGAACCACCATTGCGTTGCCGTTCTCTGTTTTTTTGTGATCCGTGACGTGGTTGCCAGTGTTGCCAATCACCGCTTTAATCCACCACCGAATGTCCCAGCAACCAGTGAGACGATTTTGAATACGATTACGATTACTGCGGTCGAAGCGATGGCAGCAGCTAAAGCAGTTTAAATGTCACCGAGATGATCGTTGAGAGGTAAATTGTCATGACTATTTGGTTAACTGCACTGACCACGCTGATGAAGCAGCAAACGCATTGGTTACGGTGGCGCAGGTGGGAGGGTTCTGGGCCGCGTGAACCGGGCGCGAAAATGGTCTTGACTGCGCTGGCGCAATTTGACAATATCGGCGGCGGTCATCTGGAGTTGCGTGTCATCGATATCGTCCGAAAGATACTGGTGGAAAAAATAGGTTTGTCGTGCGAGCGGCGCTTGAACGTTTTCCGTTGGGGCCATCGCTAAGAAAATGCTGTGGCGGCGGCGTATTGCATTTGGCTTTCGGGCGCATCGATGACAGCGCTGCTGAAGTTTTTAATTATCTGCAATTACGTTTACGCAAGGCCCAAGACAGTTGGCGTTTGGTCGTATTGGATAGTGCCGTCACGACAAGTCTGTACGGATCCGAAGGCCAACACCTGCATGAGCCAGGCAGGTTGCCGACTTTTCTCACGCGGAAGAATGGCGTGAGAGTGTTGCGCGATGCCGCGGGACAGCGCTGGCTGCTGGAGGGCTGTCAGGCACCCCGTCCGCAATTGTTTTTGTTCGGGGCTGGTCATGTCGGTGCAGCGATTGTAAAAGGATTGGCAGACTTGCCGTGTCACGTTACATGGATCGACGAGCGCGAAGAAATGTTTCCATTGCTTCAGCCTGCTAAAGTGACGATTGAGGCCGCCGATGTCCCAGAAGCGCTAGTGTTCAGCGTGCCATCCAGTGCAAGTTTTTTGGTCCTGACGTGTATAACCATGCAATCGACCAGTACCTGTTAGAACTGATATTGCAGCGCGACGATGTCGGCTGGTTTGGTCTGATCAGATCAAAAACAAAACGAATGCAGTTTGAGCATCGCTTGAAGGAGCGTGGAATTTCCAAGGAGCGATTAGTCGAAATGGTCTGCCCAATAGTTATTCCCGAGATTAGGGGGGAAAGAACCTGCCGTTATCGCCTCTTCGGTCATTGCACAATTATGGCAATTCATCGGGCTTGAAGAATCAGAGCCGTCCTCGGATCGACAAGTCTCAGTAGCACTTAGTGCTGTTGCGATGAACAGTAAAAATATCGACGAGATTGTGAGTGAATATTCGTAAAAATATACAAAATAATATGTAGAATAAATCTAGAAAATAATGCCGCAGAAGTGAAGTGTAAAAGAGTAATCCGATACAAATGACTATATTTATATGGACTTACGCAAAATTGTCACAGCAAGGCGTGCCGACGAAGACTGTACCCCTCTAGCACAACACCGCTATAGCTATTTTTTGTAAGTCCTAAATTAATTAAAGGATTTATTTCATGTTGGCAAACGATAATCCAACCTATTTCGATAACGCAGAGCTTCAGGTTTATCGCGCCAGCGTGCTGCACTTTAATGCTGACCCGGCACTGCATGCCAATGCCTATGCGTGGTATGAAGATGGCTTGCTGTTGATCAAGACTGGTCACGTGGTTGCTGCCGGTGATTACACCAGTTGAAGGCGAAGCTGCCCGAAAGACAGGTAATTGAGGATTATCGCGGCAAAATTATCATGCCGGGTTTTATCGATACACACGTCAATTTTCCGCAGACTGATATGATAGGATTGCCTTCGCCAAGTCTGCTGCCTTGGCTAAAAAACTATGTGTTTCTGACCAAGCGCCGCTTCAGCGATCCGGCCTATGCGGTGGAGGTTGCCAATTTTTTCTTGATAAAATATGCGTTGTGGGACGACGACCGCGATGGTGTATTCCACGGTGCATGCGCGTTCGGTCGATGCTTTTTTTAACGAAAGTAAAACGCGTAATCTACGCAGGGTGACGGGCAAGATGTTGATGGATCGGAATTGTCCTGAATTTCTGCGCGACACCGCAGAAAGCGGTATTCGCCACACGGAAGATTTACTTAAGAAATGGCACAAGCGTGGTCGTCAGCTATACGCCATCACCCCGCATTTTGCCCCTACCTCGCCAGATGCACAAATGCAACTGGCGGGTGAGTTAGCGGGCCGTTATCTTGACATTTATTTTCAGACGCATCTGGCGGAGAATGCCGATGAAGTGGTGTGGGTCAAGTCACTATATCCAGAAGCACTTATTTATTTGGATGTGTATGAAAAATTTGGGGTGTTGCGTCCGCTCTCGATGTAAGGCCATTTGGTCTGGATTGACGATGAAGATCGTCGACGCAGGGCTGAAACCCAATCGGCAATTGTGGTTTTCCCTACGTCAAATCTATTTTTGGGGAGCGGTTTGTTTAATTTTGAACGGGCCGATGTGCTACAAGTGCCGCTATCATTAGCATCTGATGTTGCTGGCGCGACGGAGCGCTAATACCTCCACAATCTGGAAGAGTTGTTGTTTGTATTGGCGATGCTAGGGGACGATCGCAGTGTTATGGCGACTTATGCGGTTGGGAAGAGGGTTTATCAGCTTTAAAGGATGTGGTTGGGTTGTTAAACCAATTCCATATCAGTCCCAACTACATCTTGCCAAGTCATAAAACTACTTCTTTCAACCTCCAAAAATCACGACCGTAACGAATAACTATTATCGCTAGCACACTGATAGTAGCGCAACACATTTCCAATATCATCAACGCTTTTAAGATGCACGTCGAACTGCCACAGCCGCGCCATATGCCGCAATACTTCATCTGTGTTTTTACCCAAAGGCCTCCATCAATGGGAAAGTGGCGCAACATCAAGCTCCGATCCCCGCGCGTATTGACTTTCCCCAGACCTGAATATTCGGCTCACGATAATTAATTTTATATTAACAATATAAATTCTCGCGCACGTACTGGTACCCAGCCTCGTTATGAATCGCTGACACCTCTAACTCAATGCGACTTTCATCATCTAACACCGAGAATAAATGGATATCGCGAATCAATTTAGGTGATAAATATTGGGCGATAAAACTCTCATTTTTAAAATTCCGCATAGCGTAATGCAACATATCCAGCCAAGGCATTCCGGCAAGCTGCGGAAACTAAGCGAGTCTTCATCGGTCGGATGTTCACAAATACGCCGAATATCGCTCATCATCGAAAAGCCAAGCGCATACCGATTAATCCCGCTGTAATACGATTTAGTCACCGGCGGTTGATACACGACATTGCTATGTGAATGCAAAAATTCCATCATGAAGCCGTCTGTTAAATGCTCTTCGTCATACAGCGTATTGAGTAGAGGGTGTAATGCCAAAATGTGGCCCAGCCTTCATTCATAACTTGGGTCTGACGCTGCGGATAAAAATACTGCGCAACCTTACGTACGATACGGATAATTTCCCGCTCCCATGGCTCTAAAAGAGGCGCATCTTTCTCGACAAAATACAATAAATTTTCTTGCGGCTCTGGCGGGAAACGGCTCTCATTCTGCGCGGTGGCTTTCTCTTTTTTGATCGACAAAGTGCGCTACAGTGCATTTACCTGCGATTGCATATAATCTTCGCATTCACGCCGTTGATTTTGCTCCTTCTGCAATGATAAATGCTGCGGACGTTTCTATGGATCGACGCCATAATGCATTAATGCATGACAAGAATCTAGTAATTCTTTTACCCTATCAAAACCGTTGCATTCTTCGCATTCGGCAATGTAGTTGCGCGCATACACCAGATAATCGATGATGGCATTGGCGTCAGTTCAAAACCGGAATAAGTAGTTGCCTTTGAAGAACGAATTATAGCCATAGGCTGCATGCACCAATACCAGCGCCTGCATCGTCATGGTATTTTCTTCCATCAAATACGCGATGCAGGGATTCGAATTAATCACAATTTTATAAGCGAGGCCCATCTGCCCAAGCTTATAATCACGCTCAGTGGATAGAAAATGCTTACCAAATGACCAATGCCGGTAATTGACCGGCATGCCGGAAGATGCATAGGCGTCCATCATTTTCTCGTCAGTAATAATTTCTAGTTAAATTGGATAAATATCAAGTTTATAGGCAGCGGCGGCGCGTGCGATTTCGACGTTATAACGTTCGATTAACTCGAAGGTCCAGTCAGAAGGGTCATGGCAATAGCGACTTGCGTATACTCATGTCCACACCTGCATTCATACGGTTACCTGTTTTTCAAATAATTCACGAAATACGAGATAGATATCGCTGACGTTCTGGACTTTCCTTTGTACAAACTGAAGGTAATCTGGAACTATCTTGGCATATTCTGCCCACAAATTTTTTCTTCAGGAACCACTTGAATGTAGGAAAAATAGCGTGATTTAGGTAATATTTTTTGTTCTAGTATTTTCCGGCATTTTGGTGAGTCGTCATTCCAGTTATCACCATCAGAAGCTTGCGCGCCGTAAATATTCCAATCACCGGAGGGATAACGAACGTCGATAATTTTAGCCACTATAAGTCAAACCCGCTTGAGACGACTTTGCCGCCACTTTCCTGTGAATGAAAAAAGGTCTTTTCATCGACTTCATCCGCGCGCGTGATGGCGGATAAAGACGACTTCAATGTATTCGTAATTGCGGGTCAAAATAAGTATAGCAGCATGAAAAACCGCTTGGCAAGATCCTTGCGTTGCTCATCCATTGAGCCGGAGACGTCCATCACGCAAAACATCAATACTTGGCTCGATGGCTGCGCTTGTCTGACACGATTGACGTAGCGTAAATCGAACGGGTCAATGAAAAGGATACGCCAGATACAGCCTTTCAAGTTATGAATATCTTCGTCCAGAAGCTGAATTTCTTTACCCCGATCTTCGAGATCGGCTTTCATTGCCTCTATCAATATTTCAAGTTCACGCAGTTTGATTACTAATGGGAAGCCCAGTGCGATGCGTTGTCCGATTGAACTCTTCAAGGATCGAACAATGTCAATGTTATTAGGAGAGCCGTCAGTAGAATAACCAGCAGGCATGTTCTTCCAGGTGGGTGCCGACATCAAATTGGTTTTAATCAGGCGCGGTAATTATAAGTCTTCGAAGAAGTACTGCATGAATTCTTCACGCGATAATTCGAATACAAAATCATCCCACCCCCTCGCCGCTATCACTGGCATCGCTGCCGCCATCTTCGCCTGCGCCGCCTTCAGGACGGGCGATGCGATCGCCTTGCAGGTAATCTTGATTTCTGGGATGGACTATTTCACGCATGTCGCCGGGACCATGCCGAAATATTGGCTCAGAGATATCTTTGCGAGGGATGGTGATGCTTTTGGCATTTTCTATCTAGGTGATGCCACGATCACGCACTACTTCCGTCACCGAGCGCCGTATATTGTCACGATAGCGGCGCAAGAAACGTTCAAGGCTGGCAATACCTTTGTTTTTGCCAGCTAGTCTACGATCAATTATTTGATACAACACGGTATAGCCTCCTGTTCGGAACGCATCTAGGAGCTGCCACCAGTATCGCCTATTGTTTCGTCGATAATGAAGAACCTCCCAATAACAGCCCTATGCATTGACAGTTCGCTACACCACCGCAGTTATGCGCGTCCTTATGACGACTTACGTACACGCACAAATACCACTCGCAGAGAAGCCTTACCTGCTTTGGGATATAACCTTTGGTTACCATGCGGTTCACAAAGTCTTCGTGCTTACGTATCTCGTCGGCTGACCCTTTCGCATTAAAAGAAATCACGGGAAGCAAATCTTCAGTATTTGAGAACATTTCTTCTCGATTACGACGCATAATTTTTCATAACTGGTCTAGAGCGGATTTTTGCCGCCGTTCGAGACCCTTGCACGTAAAACAAAATTGACTATTTCGTTACGGAAATCTTCCGGGCCACTAATACCAGCGGGGTTTTCTATTTTTTCCAGTTCGGCATTTAACGCAGCCCGAGCAAAGCTTTCTCCGGTGTCGTGATCGCGGAACTCCTGATCCTGGATCCAAAAGTCGGCGTAGGTGACGTAACGATCAAATACGTTTTGCCCATACTCAATTTTCTGTTCCAGCACGTACATCAAATCCACCGGATTGGCCGCAATTTCGGAAGAGTCGAAGTTGAAAACTTTGGACAGTATTTTGAAAGCAAAGCGGGTCGATACGCCAGTCATGCCTTCATCGACACCGGCATAATCATGGTATTCCTGAAATGATTTCGCTTTACGATCACTGTCCTTCAGATTGTCGCAATCGTAGACCTGCATCTTAGAAAAAATGTTCGAGTTTTAAGGTTTGGCAAGTCGTGTCAAGTTCGAGAACTACGCCATCATTTTTAACGTTCCGGGTGCACAGACAGCTTTCCCAAGCGAAGAGGTCCGAATCAGTTTTTCGTATATTTTTATCTCTTCTGAAACGCGCAGGCAATAAAGCACTTGGAAGATGTAAATACGATCCAGTAGCGCTTCATTATTTTTATTTTTGCGGCACCCCTTCCATTCAGATTCATTGGAGTGAGCTGGAATAATACCGTCAAACGGTACCGCACAAAAACCTTTGGTGCTTTTGAAATTACCTTCTTGTGTTGCTGTCAGCAATGGATGCAAAACCTTAATCGGAGCCTTGAACATTTCGACAAATTCTAGCAAGCCCTGATTGGATAAACACAAACCGCCTGAGTAGCTTAAGCATCGGCATCGTCTTGCGAGTATTGTTCGAGTTTGCGAACGTCGACTTTGCGAACCAGTGTGGAAATATCCTGATTATTTTCGTCGCCAGGTTCAGTTTTGGAAATAGCGATTTGTCGCAATACGTTGGGATAACGTTTAACCACACGGAATTTACGGATATCACCTTTAAATTCATGCAGACGTTTGATTACCCAAGGACTGAGAATGGATTTTAGATAGCGGCAGGAGATGCCATATTGTTCTTCAAGAATCGTGCCGTCTTCATCGTAATCGAACAGACCAAATGGCAATTCGTTGACGGATGAACCTTTGATGGAATAAAATGGAACATGCTCCATCAATTTTTTTGGGCGTTCAGCGATGGAGGATTTTCCGCAGCCGACTGGCCCCAGTAAATAGAGAATTTTTTTCTTCCAGGCCTTGTGCGGCATGGCGGAAATATGCCACGACTTACTCAATCAATTCGTCGGTAACATAAAATTCTTTAAAGGCCGGATAAACTTTGATGACTTTGATTGCGAAAATACGCGACAACAATTGGTTCTGATGCGTATCGATTTTTTCTGGTTCGCCGATCGCCATCAACATGCGCTCGCCCGCTGTTGCATACACATTGGGATCGTTCTTACAAAGTGTCAGATACTCTTCAATTGAAAACTCTTCTTCTCTGCCCTTGTCGAACCGACTTGCAAAGCTGCTGTAGATATCCATATCACTCCCGCATCAACAATATTGCGAAAACAGACTGAACTTACAAACGACTTATACATATAGCACCTCTTCCAGGGCTTAACAGCTAATTTACAGTCTATTTAACTAAAGAGATTCTAAGTTTTTGATTCTATATCTTTTTCTCGGACACAACCGAGAATTTGTGTAATTAGATATGACAAAATGCACGCTGTATTTTTACTTAGTCATTTTTTCTCGTTCCAAGGCGCTACTTTTGGCATTAGCAGCATTCCCGGCAACGCTAGCGCAAAGCACATAATAAAAAATGTAAACCAGCCTGTTTCGGCAACAATGTAACCGACGGAAGAATTGATAAAAGTGCGCGGAACTGCTGCCAGACTGGTGAACAGTGCAAACTGCGTCGCACTATATCGGGGATCGGTAGTGCGGGCAATGTAAGCGACGAAAGCGGCTGTACCGACACCAACGCCAAATGCTTCCGCCCCAATGACAATGGCAAGCAGGAGAGGATCAGCACCGACATTGGCAAGCCATGCAAATCCAAGAATAGTGACTGCTTGCAACACGCCAAAAATCCATAGCGCCCGGTTGATACCAATCTTGACCATCCAGATACCGCCAAGAATGCCGCCTGTGACGCTACACCAGAGACTAGTAGTTTTTGAAATCGCGCCGATTTGTGTCATCGTAAAACCGAGATCAATATAAAATTTGGTGGCAAGCGCAGTTGCCATGCTATCGCCTAGCTTGTAGAGAAAAATAAAACCTAGTACCCACATCGCGCTTTGCCAGCCGTTACGTCCAATAAACTCCTGAAATGGCAACAGAACGGCAGCACGTATATTCTTTGGCGGATCGCCATATACTTTTGGTTCTTTAATCACACATGTACAAATCAATCCAGGCAGCATGAATGCCGCTGTGATCCAGAATACGAAGTGCCATGGCATTAGGTCGGCCAATACCAAAGACAGCGCTCCCGGTATCATACCCGCAACCTTGTAGGCATTGACGTGGATGGCGCTGCCAAGGCCTTGTTCGCTATCGGGAAGAATTTCGCGGTGATAGGCATCAATGACGATATCCTGACTTGCTGATAGAAACGCCACCACCGAGGCTGTGGCGGCAATGGTGGAAAATTGTGTCATGGGATCGAGCATCCCCATGCCGCCGATGGCGAAAAAAAGTAACACCTGGGTCAACGCCATCCAGCCGCGTCGGCGGCCCATGCTACCAAAGTGGAAGCGATCCATTAACGGCGACCATAAAAACTTCCAGGTATAGGGAAACATGACTAACGCAAATAATCCGAGCGCCTTCATATTCAATCCAGATTTAGCTAGCCATGCTTGCAACAAGCTAACAAGTATAAAAAGTGGTAAGCCAGAACTAAAACCTAGAAAAATGCAGATCAATATGCGCTGGTTGAGGTAGTGGTGCCAAGGCGTGGAGGTTGATGTCATGAATACACCCATAAAAAGACAATGATGATTAACGCTAGACTAGAAATTTTAAATAAAACTGTCCCAACGGTGGCGTAAGTTCTAAATAAGTTAAAAAGGGAGGATGCATTTCGTTGCCAACATTGATTTGCATGCGATTGCTGTACAGCACTTATTGCACATTCCTTCTTATTCTTTCCAAAAGCGAAATACTGCAAGGCTACCTCGCCAGTTAGGAAGAAATGTGATGGGAATCCCATCATACAACGCCACGCATTCGAGCACTTCAAGGCCAACTTCGTTCGCCAACTCCTCAAAATCTTTGATTTTCGCGCAGCGTGAGTTGGGGGGTGTCATACCATTCGTAAGGCAATAATTTGGACACGGACATCCGGCCACGCAACAACGCCAGGCGATGCGGCCAATACGCAAAGTTGGGGAATGATACAGTTGCCTCGCGACCTACCCGTGCAATATCGCGTAATACGCCTTCAACATTTTTTCATCATTTGCAACGCCGAAAAACACAGCACCGTATCAAACGCATTATCGGCAAATAGGGGGAGCCCGGTTTCCAGATCTTTCTGAATCACCGATACGCCACGCGATACGCAGATTGGAATTTTACTGTCATCGATTTCAACGCCGTAACCGGAACATTACTTATCACTTTACAAATAGTCGAGCATGACGCCGTCACCACAGCCAAGGTCCAGTATTTGTGAGTCTTTGGGTATCCAATGTGCGATAAATGCCAGGTCTGGGCGCAAGCCGCTAAGTTGATCAAAATTCATGCTGTGTCCCCTGCACTGTTTGTGCGTACCTTGTCTTTTCCAATTTTGGGAGAGTTGTCATGATGCAACCCTTGCCAGACCCGATTATAATATCCACGCACTACATTTTGATAACGCGCATCTTCTAATAAAAAAGCATTATGTCCGTGCAGCGCCTCAATTTCGGCATAGCTTACGCGGCGCTTGTTATTGATGAGCGCCTGGACGATATCCTGACTACGCTCCGGTGAAAAACGCCAGTCCGTCATAAATGACACCACCAGAAACTCAGCGCGGGTTTTTTGTAGCGCTAACATCAGATCGTTGCCGTATTCCGCTGCTGGATCAAAGTAATCCAGTGCTTTGGTGATTAGCAAATAGGTATTGGCATCAAAGTATTCTGAGAATTTGTCACATTGATAAGGAAAATACGATTCAATTTCAAAATCGATCGCAAAACCGAATTGATAACTGCCTGAGCGCAAATCACGACCGAATTTCTCAGCCATGTCGTCGTCCGATAGATAGGTGATGTGTCCGATCATACGGGCCACTCGCAAGCCATTTTTCGGCACCACGCCGTGCGCGTAATATTCGTCGCCATGAAAATCCGGTTCGGTCAGAATAGACTGTCTGGCGACATCGTTAAAAGCGATATTTTGTGCCGATAGTTTGGACGTGGAGGCAATCACCACGCAATGGCGTAAACGCGTCGGATATAACAAGCTCCAAGCTAGCGTTTGCATACCGCCCAACGATCCGCCCATGATTGCCGCAAACTGGACAATCCCTGGTGCGTCCACAAGGCTTGATTGCGCTTGCACCCAATTCACCTTGAATACTGAAAATTGGCGCCATATGGCTTACCTGTGGTCGTGTCGTCATGGATCGGCCTGGTTGAACCAAAATAAGAGCCTAAATTATTTACACCCAGGACAAAAAATTTATCGGTATCGACCAACTTTCCCAGTCCCACCATGTTGTCCCACCAACCAACGTTCTTTACGTCATCGGCATACTTGCCGGCAACGTGATGCGAGGCGTTGAAGGCATGGCAAACTAGTACTGCGTTGGACTTGTCAGCATTGAGCATGCCACAGGTTTCATAGATCAGCGTATATTCTGTCAAGGCCGCGCCGCTCTGTAACTTAAGCGGCATCGTGAAATGCATAGACTGTGGTGTAACTGTTAATGGAGACATGGCGTGATTAATAGCAATGTTGGCGA
>JACMQE010000195.1 GCA_014377145.1 Glaciimonas sp.
CCCAACTTTACACGATGTCCATGCTGGTCAGGCGTTAGTGGCGCAAGCCGCACGGCTTCATCCCGGTCATCCGATCAAGATTGGTGCGCAGGCACATCTTCAGCGGTTTTATAGCCGTTTTGGCTTTAAAACAGTTGGTGATGTGTACGACGAAGATGAAATTAGTCATATTCATATGGTTAGCGCAATGGGTTGATCGTCAGCGAATGTAAATAAATCGTTTAGCAGCAATAATTACACCTACCGGAGCGAGCTGTCACAATGTCGCTATTCCGCACATTCTTCTGGTTGCTATTTCATAATCTTCGCGACCTGGCCTGACTTAGAAAGAGCGAAGCTACTCAATACGGTTCAGTGTTGGGCTAATCGCAGGCGATCTAGAGTTTAAGAATAATCTATTGCTAAATTTTTAGAATTCCTGCATGATCTTCAGTGCAGTTTTAATTATTTACCAAAAAAATGTTGTTTTTTTACGTTTACTTTTACTTTTTCTATAGTTATTCCAGCCCAACGGCGATGAAAAACGGTCAGCGTTCGTAAAATAGAACAAACCCACATTTCAAAAAACCGCCCACCATGGCGGGTTTTTTTATCAAATAACTTTTAAGCCAGGAGAAAAAATGCCCCCCACTGAAGACTTGCGCATACGAGAAATGAAAGAATTAACGCCCCCATCCCATTTGATCCGTGAATTCGCATGTTCAGAAAAAGGCGCTACTACGGCAGCTACTTCGCGCATCGCATTGCATCGCATTTTGCACGGTCAGGACGATCGCCTGATGGTCATAATCGGACCCTGTTCGATTCACGATACCAAAGCTGCGATGGAGTACGCGCATCTGTTGGTCTGTGCGCGGGATCGTCTTAAGGGCGAACTAGAAATTGTCATGCGGGTGTATTTTGAAAAACCGCGCACCACAGTAGGCTGGAAAGGTCTGATCAATGATCCGTACATGGACAACAGCTTCCGTATCAACGATGGTTTGCGTATGGCCCGTGAATTGCTGTTGAATATTAATGAGCTGGGTCTTCCTGCTGGAACAGAATTTCTCGATGTCATCAGTCCGCAGTACATTGCTGACCTGATTAGCTGGGGTGCGATTGGCGCACGGACGACTGAGTCGCAAGTGCATCGTGAATTGGCATCTAGTTTATCTTGCCCGGTTGGCTTCAAAAACGGCACTGACGGCAATGTCAAAATTGCAGTAGATGCGATGAAGGCGGCATCGCAGCCGCATCACTTTCTGTCGGCCACCAAAGGCGGTTACTCGGCGATCGTATCGACTAACGGAAACGAGGATTGCCATATCATCTTACGCGGCGGTAAAGCGCCGAACTATGATGCCGCCAGCGTCAATGCAGCTTGCAAAGACATCGCCGAAAATGGTCTGGCACAGCGCTTGATGATCGATGCTTCGCACGCAAATAGCGCCAAGAAACCTGAAAATCAGATTCCTGTATGTGCAGATATCGCTGGTCAAATCGTTGCCGGTGATGACCGTATTGTCGGGGTGATGGTAGAGTCGCATTTGGTCGCAGGCCGTCAAGATCTGGTACCGGGCAAGGAGTTAACCTACGGTCAGTCAGTTACCGACGGTTGTATCAGCTGGGAGCAAAGTATCGCCTTGCTGGACGGTTTGGCTGAGGCGGTTAAGCAACGCCGTTTGCTAAAAAGTGTGGCATAAATTGTACTATCTGAAGGTTTAAATGACGCTTCGCTGAAATAAAAAGGGCCTGGTCGATAATCTGAACAGGCCCTTTGTTTTGTGATCCGATATGGCCGCTAAAATATTGCTGACACCATTGGGTTTAGCTGTAGTGCTAATCGCGAAAGTTATTAAATTCTAGCGGTAGGTCAGTAACTTCCTTACGCAGCATTGCCATTGCAGCTTGCAGATCATCACGCTTGGCACCCGTGATACGAACAGCGTCACCTTGAATGCTGGCTTGGACTTTCATTTTGCTGTCTTTGATGATGCGAACGATTTTTTTGGCATCGTCAGAATCAATACCGTTCTTGATTTTGATGACCTGCTTGATCTTATCACCGCCAATTTTTTCGATCTTGCCCATATCCAGAAAGCGGATATCGACGCCGCGCTTAACCAATTTATTGGTCAGCACGTCGCGTACTTGTGCCAGCTGGAATTCAGAATCGGCATATGCAGTCAAATCGCGCTCTTTCAGTTCTACGCGGGCATCACTACCTTTGAAGTCGAAGCGGGTGCCAATTTCTTTGCTGGCTTGATCGACAGCATTCTTGACCTCGGCAAGATTCGCTTCTGAGATGGTATCAAATGATGGCATTTTTGGTATTTCCTTAATATTTTCTAATTACTTTTGTTGGATGTTATTTTTGATTGCTTATGATGTTAGATGCAGCGTCGTTACCTTGATATCCGTAGGCCTAAAAGCGCGCATAGCGAGTTTCATACTGTGCATTCTATCGAACAAAAATCCGAGTGGCTATGTCCTTAGGTATTTCCTTGGTTTGCCACCACTTTGTCGGCAATTTTTGGACAACTTTGTGCTTGATTTTGCTGAATGAATGCGACTTACGTATAATCCGCACACCGTGCCTTTAATCATTCAGCCATCCATTTTGCCTACCACTCATTTCTCGATACAAACCAATTTTTCATTACGTGCCCACAACACATTGGGTATTGATGCAAAGGCGCATGCCTATTTACCCATTTCTTCATTGGCTGAGCTGAAATCGGTTGGTGCGGATTCAACATTGTCCCAATTACCACGTTTGATACTGGGCGGTGGTAGTAATCTGGTGCTGACGCAAGATTTTGGTGGGTTGGTATTATATATTTGCAATCAAGGTATGCAGGTTGTAGGTGAGGATGCGGAGGCGACTTATGTTCGCGCAGCAGCCGGAGAAAGTTGGCAGGCATTGGTCGCGTGGACGCTAGCGCAAGGACTTGGCGGCCTAGAGAATCTATCGTTGATTCCCGGCAACGTTGGCGCTGCTCCGATTCAAAATATCGGTGCTTATGGCGTCGAGATGCAAGATCGCTTTCACGCGCTAACCGCATTCGATTTTGCTACGGGCGATATACTCACGTTGCGTCATAAAGATTGTGGGTTTGCTTATCGAGATAGTGTATTCAAACATCGTTTACGTGATCGTGCTGTCGTGATTGATGTCATATTTTCATTGCCAAAGCGCTGGCAAGCTGATCTACGCTATGGGGAGGTTGCGCAAGAGTTAATCACCTGCGGTGTAGAAACGCCCACAGCGCGGGACATTAGTAACGCCGTGATCGCGATCAGGACGCGTAAGTTACCTGATCCTGCGATCATCGGAAATGCAGGTAGTTTTTTTAAGAATCCCATCGTTTCTGCTGCACAACGCGCAGCATTGCTGGCACAATATTTCCAATTGGTTAGTTATCAGCAGACCGATGGTCGTTTCAAACTTGCCGCAGGCTGGTTGATAGACCAATGCAGTTGGAAAGGAAAATCATTGGGCCCGGTCGGTATGTATCAAAAACAAGCATTGGTGCTGGTGAATTTGGGTGAGGCATCAGGACAAGACGTTGTCCGTTTGTCGCAAGCGGTGCAGGCGGATGTGATGGCGCGGTTTGGGGTATTACTGGAGCCAGAGCCAATTTTCGTGTGATTGCTTCAGATATATACTCAGCACTAAGGTGACCCTTGCCCACAAAAAAGTATGCAATAAAATGAATACTTTTTTGTTATCCAGTTATTTCCTTGGAGATTGATGCATTATTACGCGTAATGACAAACATAGTTCAAGGTCTCAATTGCTTCGATGTCGAAGCTGGAATTGGCTGGGGCTTCAAAACTTCCCCCGGCAGTATATTTGACCCACAGCGCTTGATTTTTTTGGTGTACCTGGAAATCCCACTTGTAACATCGATTACTTCAGCTAGGCCCATATTGAATGTCAGGGTCGATGGCAGAATTACGCCAAGGGTTTTCCTAATACCATTTTCCGGAATGATGGTGTGAGAAATACATTTGCCTTCAAAGTAGACACTGGCTTGTTTCAGGACGGATACGTGATCGAATTGCGCGCTCATAAAGAAAGCCTTGAAATAAAAATGGATGGTCGAAAGTCATAAAACCATGCAATTATGCCAAATTTTAAGGGCGGTGTAACGGCTTTGCGCGCAGAATTTTTTCTTAATTCTCGGCAATAAAAAAATCCCTATGCTTAGGGGGCATAGGGATTTTTTGTACATTCTTAATGATTATCAGGTTACTAAGCGTTTTTTGGACCTCTGCGTGCTTTATTGCCTGCGTTCAGTACGTGCATTGGCTGCAATTCGCAGACGTAACGCATTCAGTTTGATAAAGCCCCCCGCATCCGCTTGATTGTAAGCACCGCCGTCTTCGTCGAAAGTGGCGATCTTCATATCGAACAGCGAATCCGTTTTAGAATCGCGGGACACCACGATTACGTTGCCTTTATACAGCTTGATGCGGACCCAGCCGTTGACGCTTTGTTGGGTTTGGTCGATCAAAGTTTGTAGTGTCAGACGCTCCGGTGCCCACCAGAAGCCGTTATAAATCATTGATGCGTAACGCGGCATCAAATCATCTTTTAGATGGGCGACTTCACGGTCTAGTGTGATGGATTCAATGGCGCGATGGGCGCGCAGCATGATCGTACCACCGGGGGTTTCGTAGCAGCCGCGTGATTTCATGCCGACGAAACGGTTTTCGACCAGATCCAGACGACCAATACCATGTTTGCCGCCTAAATGGTTGAGTTTGGTCAACACAGAGGCTGGTGAAAGGCACTTGCCGTTCAACGCAACGATATCGCCTTTTTCGTATTCGATATCGAGGTATTCGGCTTGATCCGGTGCGGCTTCAGGACTGACAGTCCAGCGCCACATGCTTTCTTCTGCTTCGGCACTTGGATTTTCCAAATGACGGCCTTCAAAACTGATGTGGAGTAGATTAGCATCCATTGAATAGGGAGCGCCGCCATTCTTGTGTTTCATGTCGATTTTAATGCCAGCGTCTTGCGCGTATTGGAGCAATTTTTCACGCGACAGCAAATCCCACTCACGCCAAGGGGCGATAACTTTTACGTTTGGCATCAGTGCATAGACACCGAGTTCAAAACGGACTTGATCGTTGCCTTTGCCGGTGGCGCCGTGCGAGATCGTACCTGCACCGGTTTCACGAGCGATCTCGATCAAGCGTTTTGCGATCAATGGGCGCGCAATCGACGTACCTAGTAAGTATTCGCCTTCATACACGGTATTCGCAC
>JACMQE010000196.1 GCA_014377145.1 Glaciimonas sp.
AATCAGATGCTCGTTGAGATGGATGGCTTCGAGGTCAACTCTGGAGTTATTGTCATTGCTGCTACAAACCGTGCCGATGTGCTTGATAAGGCGCTATTGCGTCCTGGTCGCTTTGATCGCCAGGTAGTAGTGGGCTTGCCGGACATTCGTGGTCGCGAGCAAATTCTCAATGTACACATGCGTAAGGTTCCTATTTCAACCGATGTCAAAGCAGATATATTGGCACGAGGTACGCCTGGTTTTTCAGGCGCGGACCTGGCTAACCTAGTCAACGAAGCTGCCTTGTTTGCGGCGCGTCGTACCAAGCGATTAGTAGAGATGCAAGATTTTGAGGATGCCAAAGACAAGATTGTGATGGGTCCTGAGCGTAAGTCTGCTGTGATGCGTGAAGAAGAACGTCGTAACACTGCTTATCATGAGTCAGGTCACGCTGTGGTCGCCAAATTGTTACCAAAAGCCGATCCAGTGCATAAAGTGACTATTATGCCGCGTGGTTTTGCGTTGGGATTGACTTGGCAGCTTCCGGAGCATGATCGTGTTAATATGTATAAAGACAAGATGCTCGAAGAGATTGCTATCCTGTTTGGTGGTCGTATTTCTGAAGAAATTTTCATGCATCAAATGTCGACGGGTGCTTCCAATGACTTTGAGCGCGCAACGAAATTAGCCCGTGCTATGGTCACGCGTTACGGTATGTCTGAAACACTGGGTACGATGGTGTACGAAGATACTGAACAAGATGCATACTTTGGCCGGATGGCCTCTAAGACGGTATCAGAAGCAACTCAGCAAAAAGTTGATGCCGAAATCCGTAGCATTTTGGAACAGCAATATGCATTGTCGCGCAAATTACTAGAAGAAAATCGTGACAAAGTCGAGGCCATGACTAAGGCGCTGCTGGATTGGGAAACCATTGATGCAGATCAGATTAACGACATTATGGAAGGTCTTGAACCACGTTTGCCAAAGTATGGTATTCCGGTTAAGAGAACGCCAACCGATAATTCTTCAGGTGGTATTTCTCCAACTGCTACAGCGCCAGCTTGATTGTTTAATTGATCAGCGGTGAGGCTGTAGTGAGTCGAATATTTTCGATATAAGATAAAAAAGGAAGGGTGAGGAGTAATCCTCACCCTTCCTTTTTATATGAATAAAATATGCAAAAACATTTTCAATGCGGTCGCTATCGCTTGCCTCTGAATATCCCCAATGCACGTCCATTGGTGATGGGAATACTCAATATCACGCCTGATTCATTTTCTGATGGCGGACAATTTTATTCTTTAGAATTTGCTTTGTCCCATGCAGAGCAGATGATCGTCGATGGTGTGGATATTATTGATATAGGTGGTGAGTCAAGTCGACCCGGTAGTTCTCCGTTATCATTGTCTGAGGAGTTGGATCGGGTTATGCCGGTCATTTATGCGTTGCGCGACTGTGGTAAACCCCTCTCTATTGATACTTATAAGCCAGTTGTGATGCACGAAGCAATAGCTGCAGGAGCTGATTTAATCAATGATATTAATGGCTTTCGCGCCGAAGGAGCACTTGAGGCAGTCAAAGATAGTGATTGCGGCCTATGCGTGATGCACATGCAAGGCCAACCTAAAATTATGCAACAACAGCCAGAATATGAAGATGTATTAAATCAGGTGAGTACATTTTTACATCAGCGAATCACGGTTATGACACATTCAGGAATACAACGAACGCGCATTATTGTCGACCCTGGTTTTGGTTTTGGTAAAACACTTGAACATAATCTGATTTTGCTAAAAAATATTGGCAAGTTGCAGCAGCTGATAAATTTGCCAATATTGGCAGGAGTATCGCGTAAAAACATGATAGGTGACTTAACTGGCAAGCCCGTTGAGCGAAGGTTGGCTGGCAGCTTGGCGGCAGCGTTAGTGGCTGTTGCACAAGGTGCAAAAATAGTGCGCGTGCATGACGTTGTAGAAACTGTTGATGCACTCGCGGTTTGGCGTGCTGGTAACGTTATAAGTTAAAGTAAAGTTCGGTTATAAAAATGCGACACTACTTTTGGGCAATGTTAGGTTTGTAAGGCCGCATCATTTTGTTTTATCAAAATAAGTCCGAACTGCCTATAAAATGATAACTCTGACGAAAGAATAAAAATAAACGAATGAAGAATGGAAGTAATAAATGACGCGAAAATATTTTGGTACTGATGGCATCCGTGGCCGCGTAGGCGTTTCTCCAATTACACCGGATTTTGTCATGAGGTTGGGTTATGCCGCAGGTAAAGTGCTCGCGCAATCAGAGTCTTCA
Source organism: Glaciimonas sp. (assembly GCA_014377145.1). The sequence goes on from JACMQE010000196.1 coordinate 2,290, forward strand.
ACGGTCAAACCTACTGTTCTGATAGGAAAAGATACGCGGGTTTCTGGATATATGCTAGAAGCTGCGTTAGAGGCGGGATTTGCTGCCGCGGGCGTCGACGTAATGCTGGCTGGACCCATGCCGACACCTGCGATTGCCTATCTGACACGCGCGCTGCGTCTATCTGCCGGTGTAGTCATTTCCGCTTCCCATAATCCGTTCGATGACAACGGTATTAAGTTTTTCTCGGCACATGGCAACAAGTTAGACGATAGCGTCGAAGCTGCCATTGAAGCAAAGCTGGAGCAACCAATGGTTTGCGTAACGTCGGACAAACTCGGCAAGGCGAAACGTTTGGATGACGCATCAGGTCGCTATATCGAATTTTGCAAAAGCACATTCCCGAATGATCTTGATTTGCGCGGCATGACTATTGTTGTCGATACGGCGCATGGTGCAGCTTATCATATTGCTTCGCATGTTTTTCATGAATTAGGTGCCGAAGTAATTGCGATCGGTAATCAACCCAATGGTTTCAATATCAATACTGGCTATGGAGCGACTGCGCCGGAGACACTTGCGCTTGCGGTGTGTGCACACGGTGCTGATATAGGGATTGCTCTGGATGGTGATGCTGATAGATTGATCATGGTCGATGCATCTGGACGGATCTATAGCGGTGATGAATTGTTGTATGTCATCGTCAAGGACCGAGTGAAGACAGGTAGCGTTCAAGGCGTGGTCGGGACTTTGATGACCAATATGGCTTTAGAGGTGGAGTTCAAGAAAATGGGGCTTGAGTTCGCACGTGCTAAGGTTGGTGATCGTTACGTGTTAGAACAACTGAAAGAGCATGGTTGGATACTTGGGGGGGAGGGTTCCGGTCATTTACTTTGCCTTGATAAGCATACAACTGGCGATGGCATTGTATCGGCATTGCAGGTCTTGTCTGCATTAAGCCGCAGTGGAAAATCCCTGGTTGAAGCAACAGCTGATATTACTCTGTATCCACAAACCTTAATAAATTTAAAAGTTGCTTCAGGTTTTGACTGGCAGCAGCTGCCTACCGTTGTTATCGAAAAAGCAGCGGTTGAGGCGGAGCTTGGCGAACATGGACGCGTATTAATTCGCGCATCTGGCACCGAGCCGTTGATACGCGTGATGGTTGAGGCTAAGACAGCTGACTTGGCCCGAACGATGGCACGTCGTATCGCAAATAAAATTTCGGTTTAAATTTTATTGGTTTTTTATTCAAAATAATTCGATTATTCTCATCAATTTGCAGATCATAGATGTCAAAAAATCACACCAATAGATTGTTGAAGACTAACCTGACATGGCGGAGCTTCTTATTGCGTTTCACGCTTGAGGAAGCTGGATTTACCTGCGAAATTGCGTATAGTTCCAGCGGGGCCCGTGCGGCTATAACATCAATGTTGCCACAACTTGTTTTGCTTGACTTGGATGCTACCGGATACGTCAGGAGCATACTGCAACCTTGTCAGGCATCATGCTGACCGTGAAGGGTATGGATGGAGATAAAGTTCGTGGCTTGAATGATGGGGCCGACGAATATATTACCAAACCGTTCTCACCCAAAGAATTGGGAGCGCGAATTCAGGCACTACTGCGGCGCAAGGTACCAGAGCTCGGTCCCAATGCATTGAAGTACGGGACGATCAATATCGATACTGATCGCTGTCAAGCCTCTATGGGGAATCGGACCATTGAGCTGAATCAGGCAGAATTTAAATTACTGCGCTTTCTGATCGCGCATCCAGAGCGGATATTTTCTCGTACGCAGCTGCTCGATAGAGTGTGGGGTGACCATACTTTATCGAAGAACGTACGGTTGATGTTCACATCATGCAGTTACGAAAATCATTAGGGCCAGCCGCGGATTACGTAAAAACAATTCGGGGCGTTGACTATAAAATTACCTCCGAGCCGGTTTCATGAAATGCCTTTAAACATTTACGAGCAGAAAAATCGTAAAGGCAACACGTTTTGGGTGCCGGCATTTCTATGGTTTACTTTATTGTGTCTTTTCATGTTGGCTTTGGGTGCGTCTTTTGGCTAGGTATTTGGTTTGATTTGTTTTGACATATCGCTAGTAGTCCTGTTATTTTTGCAGATGTGGTTGCTATACTGGATCGAACAGTGGTTGGATCGGCCCGCTGGTACACCGCGTCTCAAGACGTGGGGATTGTTGTGGGTACATACGGCGGCGCGGCTGGAGAATTTTCAGCGCGAAGACGAGGATTCTCGCGTTGATATGGCAGATTGGTTGGTACGTTTTCGACAAGCCATGAGCCTGCTTCCAGATGGCGTTGTGATCATCGATAGTGTCATGCATCTGGAGTGGTGCAACCCAGGAGCAGAAAGACATTTAGGGCTTGACAGAGCGCGTGATGTTACGCAAACAGAGAAACTTGATACTTTGCGTCGCGATTTTATCGCGAACGCATCGCATGAATGATGCACCCCATTAACCGTTATTAATAGTTTTTTAGAACTTGCTACATCGAGCAAAATGGACGAGAAGACGTGTCAGCGCCAGCTTAGTCTAATCTGAGCGTTTTTATCGCTTTGATAAAACCTGTTCGCGGGTGACGCAAGGAACCAGTCTAGGGCTCGCAATTGTTAAACATGTTTTGTCACCACATAAAGGTCATTTGATGGTTACTTCTGAACCAGGGAAGGGGAGTTGTTTCAACGCTATTTTTGAAAGATCGCAATTAATTCTAGATGAAGAGTCCTAGCGAGTTTTAATGAAAGTGTGCATAAAAATATTGACCAAAATGATGTTGCCGCGTATAGTTTCTCTCTTCGGAGTGTAGCGCAGCCCGGTAGCGCACCTGGTTTGGGACCAGGGGGTCCAAGGTTCGAATCCTTGTACTCCGACCAATTAAAAGCGAGCTGTCTTAGGATAGCTCGCTTTTCTGTTTGGAAAAATGAAAATCTTTACAGAAATTTTTATCCAAATAGTGTTTGGGATTGCATTGCATGACATTAAATTATCATCGTAGTACGTTACAAAAATAGTGCGTGAAGTCGTTCTTTCTTAAATACAGCGAGGATGCGGTTCTTGCAATATCAGGATGCGTTTTACGTATGTTTGTGGTTATGCATTGGAATTGCTAAAGTCCGTCAATGCGTCGGTAGCTCAGCTGGATAGAGCAATGCCCTTCTAAGGCATGGGTCGGGGGTTCGAGCCCCTCCCGACGCACTCCTCCTCTCAAATAACTACCAGTTATTTTTCTGATGCGTGTTGATTGCAAGACGCTCAGCTTGTCTGTCAGACTTATTTATTATTCATATTTAAGTAATAAAATAATCCTAAAAAATCATATTTCTTCGAAATGCAG
>JACMQE010000016.1 GCA_014377145.1 Glaciimonas sp.
GGTGGCGAGCAACAGAGGCTGGCGATGGCACGCGCCATGATGCTTAATACAGCAGTTATTTTACTCGATGAGCCTTCAATGGGATTGGCACCGATTCTAGTGGATGAGGTATTTCGCATCATTTTGTGCCTTAAAAAGCAAGGCATTACGATGCTGCTAGGAGAGTAGTTTGCAGCTGCGGCATTGAACGTTGCAGACTACGGTTATGTACTTGAAAACGGTCGTATTTCTGTACATGGCCCTGCTGAAAAACTTCACAATGATTCGGCAGTAAAGGCGGCTTATTTAGGTGGTGGGCACTAATTTACAGTCAGTGCATTCATTGTCGTTTATATAAAATTGGCCCGTGCACTGCGCTTATTCAGGGCCTGGCACAGGCCGATTTTATTTTGTCTTGTGGGTTACTGGTACTTTAGCTTGATATTTATTAACAGGTTGATGGTTTTTAGATGCTATCCAACCACCACCTAACACCACCATCATTCCAACGACATAAGCAATATACGTCATCCATGACGCGCCATCCCAAAATTCGGCAATAATTGGTTCGGTAGCAATCATATGGACCGCGGTGTAGGCTAAAATTGCCGCACCAATATAAATCGTGACCGGAAATCTTTCTATTAGCTTCAACGCCAAAGTCGATCCCCACACCATGATAGGTACCGAAATCAACAGGCCTATGATCACTAGAAAAATGCTGCCATGCGATGCACCAGCGACGGCCAGCACATTATCGATTCCCATCATGGTGTCAGCGATAATGATAGTTTTCAGTGCTGCGGTCATTGTCGTAATCCTACCGCCATTAATAGTGTGATTGCTGGATTCGCTTAGCAAGCGATAAGCAATCCAAAGGAGAGCAGTACCGCCAACTAATAATAGTCCTGGAATTTTCAATAGCCAGACCACAGCAATCGTCACTATCACTCGTGTTACGACGGCACCCAGCGTACCCCAGATAATCGCTTTTTTGCGCAAATGGTTGGGTAGGCTACGCGTCGCTATCGCGATCACGATAGCGTTATCACCAGCTAGCACTAAATCAATGACAATGATTGACAGCAGCATGGCAAAAAACTTTGCCATGTCCCAATCGGCCATCCCGAACATTATCAATAAACTTGAAAACTTCATACCATCTCCATCTACACAGGTTTGAGCAAAAAACAGCGCTAACCTCGAACAAAACATGGAGCATGACAGGCGAGTGGAGAAAAATTCATGACACAACGCCTGCATGAATTCCATGCTGAAAAAGGTCTTGCTCAACAGATCAATCGAACTGTCAAGGTAACCGGGCGCAAGCGGTGTGCTTGTTCGGTGATGACGATTACCTTGCAAAACGTAATGTCGCAGATCAGAGCTGGACCCTACGCTTAAGAGCTACTTCCTTTTGGAGAGTGTGGCACTACAGGCAGGAGTGTACTACAGAAAATCATGCATCAAATAACAGCTGAAAAATAGGGTATGAAAAATCATGCCTGCAAGATAAGTACTAAATGGTCACTAAAAATATGAATTTATAATATTAATGTGCCCCCCAAATTAAGGAGCTTGTCAATTGGGTGCATCCGATATGATTAGCGTAGTATTGCGATCATCCTTTGTACAGCTCGAACCTCAAATTCCATGCGTGGTCGAGTAAGCGCGATAGGTCGGTCTTCATTGGTACATCCAACCAATTGGGCGAATTTGAAGTTAGCCTGATGGCGCGTACTGGCTCGGCCCGGTTCGGCAGTCTTAATTGACGGTATCAGGTCGATTATCTTGGTTTGATTAGATACGACTATTCCCTGAATTATGTAGAGTGATCAACTCACGAGCATGCATACTACCGAGCCACTGGTTTTGCCACAATAAATAACCGGACCAAAGATCCATCACCTAATACCCATTGCACGCGTCACTTTGCAACCATTGTTGGATAACCGCTATACTTTGAAACAAACAATACACGACAATAGATCAACAAAATGCAATGTCTTAAGCTTGGACATAGCAATTTGACAGTTAGTGAAATCACACTTGGTACGATGACATGGGGAGTATAAAATACAGAAACAGAATCATATGACCAGATCGATATGGCGCTGGCGCAAGGTGTGAATTTGATTGATACCGCCGAAATGTACCCGGTGCCGCCACGCCCTAAAACACAAGGTCTGACCGAGCATTATTTGGGCAATTGGCTTAAAAAATCAGGGTAATGAGATCAAGTTCTCATTACAACAAGAGCGAGCGGCCCTGCACGCAAACCGCACAATCCACGCCATGTCCCCATTGGGATCAATCATTTTGATCGAAAAGGTTTGAGGGAAGCGCTAAACGGTAGTCTAAAGCGACTGCAAACCGATTATGTCGACCTGTATCAACTCCAATGGCCAGACCGTATTGTACATTGTTTTGGTAGCTTGAATTACACACATATTCCTGATGAAACTACCTTGCCAATCGAAGAAACATTGACGATACTCGGAGACTTTATTAAGGCGGGAAAAATCCGGCATATTGGTGTTTCAAATGAGACCCCTTGGGGACTAGCGCAATTTCTTCGGGCCGCAGAAAATTCGATCTACCTCGCATTGTGACAATTTAAAATTTGTATAGTTTATTAAACCGCACTTTTGAAATTGGCTATTCCGAATTTTCTTATTTGGAGTACGTCGGTTTGCTCGCATACTCACCGCTAGCATTTGGCGTATTATCCGGAAAATATTTGAATAGTACAAATCCTGCAAATGGCCTCCTGATAATATTTGAGCATTTCAGTAGGTGCACGAATCCACATGTCGAACGCGTGGCCGGTGATTATGTTGCGCTGGCAAAAAAATACGGTCTAGATCCGGCCCAAATGGCGCTGGCATTTGTCAATTTTCGCGACTTCATTATGAGCAACATTGTGGGTGCGACGACACTGACGCAATTACAGTGTAATTTTGAAAGTATCAACATTACACTAAATGATGAAGTTTTACAGGGAATTGAGGCAATTCACACACGTCAGCCTAATCCTGCACCCTAATTTAGATGCACTAGAATGAGTATGTTAAGAGCGGTATTTTTTGCTCTGCATACCTGACTATCTCTAAAAATGCGTCAGGCGAGACGAACCTCAATTGATTCCAATCAAACCGAGGGTGAGTTGTTTTGAGGAATAATTGGCGCTGCCAGTTTGCGCGGACGTTCGGCATAAAATCTAGCCGGCACTGTGCAGACCATCAATTGAATTTGATGAAACAACATCAACGGCAATACAACCATACCCACGGTATGGTTGTATTGCCGTTGGAATACCGCTAAATTGAAATCGTTGTCACGACATTCAATGCTTTGGCGACCTCTCCTTTACAGGGTAACAAACTCTCAATAAGTACCGTTATGAAGAGCAGCAGCGTGAAGTTATCTGGCAAAAATTGGGGACAGGCCATGGTAGAGGGAGGATGCAAGGGTAATTGAAACGATTAACGTACGACGGGCAGTATTAAAGGTCAATACAACAGACAGCAACGAGGGAAGTCAGCTGATTTAGTAAATTAAATAACCGACACCAAGTTAGATGTAGAAATATATCCCGCTCCGCCTAAATCCACCTTGCTGATTAGACATCAAATAATTGACCTATACAGGGAAGACTCTGTAGATTGCTTTAATTTTCTGTGAAATAAAAATGGCGCCACACCCGTGCCATTAAAATGCGTCTCAAAACCTCATGCAACCGCCCGCTGCTTGCCATTTAAAACTACTAGAAAGCATTTTTTACCAAACCCAGAAGATGAGCAACCAGGCAAAATTAACTAAACTTAATGCGGTTATCACCGGTATCATGCTAAGCAAGCGCCAAATCGGTGCTGAGGTATACCGACCAGTAACACACCAAGCTAACCAGAGACTCCACAAACTAGTGCCAACCAATAGGATGGCGCGAAAATCGTTGGCCCAAAATACAGGAAAATGTTCACCTCGCAATAAGCTCACGGTGGTAGCTGACAAACCGACAAATACACCACAACCTGCCAATGGAATCATTGACTGCACCAGATGGTTAAAACGGCTGCGATTCCAGTTGCCCAATAACCACGTACTAAGCGCGAATAGCAACGACAGGGCAGTGCCCATTACTACTCCCGTGAACAGAATGTACGCCACCACAAGACCGCCGTCCAACCAGTTGAACACATCACTTTGCGCCGGATAATTGGTAAATATCCACCATGGCGCGTTGGTGGCAAACGGCCATATGATGTCATGACCTATTAACCACGTAGCGATCGCTTGCTTGATAACAACAAACCAAGGGCTTGCCGACCAGTGGAATGCGCCAATCGCAATTCCCATCAAGCCATACAGGGCTAATACGCTTTCCCATAAGCTATTTTTTTTAGCGCCGAGTAAAACAATTTCCAATGCAGGAGGACGCCAGGTTAATGTAATCGCCTCCCGATGACTGCTGCAACGTCCGCACATGTGACAGTCGGCAGTGCCCGTCATTGCGCGTAACGGCACAAGCGGCGCACAATTTATGGCAATTGTTTTTTTTCCGTGGGTGTTATATGAACTACGCCAGGCATCTTCATTTATCTTATAGTGAAACGGTGCCAATTTTGCCAATAACCCAAACACACCATTGACAGGGCAAAGATATTTACACCAGACACGCTTTTCGCGACCATACAAATAACCGACAATAATCGCACCAACAGTCGAGCCACCTAGCACCAGTAGCACTGCCTTGGGATATTGATAGACACTGACCATCTGACCATACACCGTGGTAAGCGCAAACGCAAAAAAAGGCCAGCCTCCCCATCGCATCCAACGCGGAATAGTCTTAGCCCTGCCGTGCCGACTAGCAAACTCTGTCAATGCGCCTTCTGGACACAATACACCGCACCAGACGCGGCCCATCAACACCATGCTAATCAATACGAAGGGCCACCAAAGTCCCCAGAATACGAATTGTGCAATTAAAGTCAGGTTAGACCATATATGTGCGGTTTCATCAGGCAGAGGCAGAAAAATCGGTACCAGAATTAACAAGGCGTAGGTAAGCACTACCCCCCATTGAACTCCCTGAATCAAAAGCCCATGAAGGCGCATCCACTCACCAGTACTTGCCAATCTGGTGGAGGTTATTAGTGCTGCGGTTGAAGTAGTGCACGTACTCATAAGATTAAGTCGATATTTGAACCTGAGGGTGTTTTTTTGGCATAGCCTGTTTAAAAAACAGAAGTACTGTCGCCCAATACGCAATATAGACCAGTAAACTCATCAACGCAGGATGCGCCCGATAGCCGGTTAACATGGCGATCAAATTACCAATAGTCCCGCTATCATCAAGCAGTCGTGAGCTGTCCCAAATAGGATCGACCAACGAAGGAATAATATCCAGGGACATTAAGCGTTCAACGCCATTAAGTAAAAGTCCCGCTGCGAGAAACAATAAGATAATTTCTGTTACCTGAAAAAAACGCCGCCAAGAAAATATCTTTCCGCCTAATTGCAATAGATAGAATGTCAGAAGTGCAAGCCCTAAACCAATCACTGCGCCCAACACCATCCTACTCATACTGTTATGTTGACCAAGCCCCAGGCCGTATAGGAAAATAACTGTCTCGCTACCCTCACGTGCAATCGCCAACGCCGCCAGTGCCGTCACGTCCCACCAATTAGCAATCTTTAAACTCTCTTTTAGCGAACTTTCCATTTCTCGCTTCAGCGTACGTCCATACTTGCGCATCCAATACACCATTTGCACGATCAAAACTGCCGCCAGCAGTACCATCGTAATTTGGAAGTAGTCTTGCGCATCACCAGAAAGAATTTCACTGAAACCTAGCAATGCGGCCCCCAGCCCGATTGCTGCAACCACACCGATGCCAACGCCAGTCCATAAATAAGGCAAGCCACGGCGCGCATCGACGCCACCATTTTTTAGCCACGCGTGCAAGATACCAACCACCAACAAAGCCTCCACGCTCTCGCGCCAGACGATGAACATTACCTGACCCATCGGTTATTTTCCATTACTACGTTGTTAGTGCCCGCGCATTATTCTCAATACAATGCGGTGGAACCTGATCAGCAATGATTCCGATTACAACTTGCAATCCTAACCGGCACAGCAAAAGTCGAGAGCAGATGTTGGGCCTGATATTTGAATTACATATAGCTGATTAATAACTACCATTATTTAGCGACAATCACACCTTTCGCATTCGAATGAAAATCGTCAAAAAATTTGTACTCGCCAGGCGGCAGGGGCCCGATCACTACAAATGAATCAGCACCCGGCGCAAGTACTTTTTCTTTCCGCAACTGTAAACTTTCAAATTCGACCGCAGATTTACCTATGTTGTGTACTTCAATCTTAATTTTCTTGCCGGCAGGTACCTCAATTCGGACGGGATTTAAAACGCCATCTTTCATTTCCAACTTGAACGTCGGTAAATCGTTCCCGTATGACGGGCCCACAACGAACAACAAACTCAAGGTAAATATCAAGCACACTTTTTGCACAAACATTAATATCTCTCCTGATCAAAAAATACTTATTGACGTAACTAAACGTAGATTTTTTTCATAGACATGAAACACCTATTTAGCAACACGCCAACAAATTAATAACCGCCTTTTTTACCAACGCCAGCAAAAACGAAATCGTAACTCACCTGAAAAGGTTTAAACCATGGAGCAACGCCCGTTTCCTTATCAATGTGACGACCGAAATGCGCATGCTCATTGGCCGAAGGCGGTGAAATCATCATTTTCAACTGATATTTACCCGGTCCAGTTAGCTTGACATTATCGCCATAATGCGGTCCATCATTAGCAACCATTGGCCTTAGCTCGCCTTTAATAACTTGCTTAGAACCAGCCTTAGTAAATTGATAAGAGATAACCAGGCTAGGCATCCAGTCCCCTTCCGAAAAACCATTCGGATTATTCTTTACGGCATGAATATCTGCCTCTACATGGATGTCCGACTCTTCAGCCCTCCGCATCATGCCTTCGGGTTCCATCTTAGTAGGTTGCAAATAAGCAGCGGCTACTTCCAAACCATTAAGAATTTGCGGCTTACCAATTGGATACTCCGCAGCGGCGACGACACCAGCAGAAAAGCCAGCAACTACCACCGTTACAAAATTTATTTTAGATTTTAGTCGCATATATGGATCTTTCTAAAGCAGTAAATGGTAATGATTATTGTTTGATTATATCAGAAGATTCTTAGCCGCATAAATGTGGAAAAAAATTTGGACATTGCAGCTTTAAGTGCATACGTCGTTGATCATGTCAGAAACATTCAATAACTGATTGCGTCGCTTTTCTGGCGTTAAAAAAGAAGAGTTTGTCTTTGCTCAATGCATAAAATATAAAATCTTTCTTTCTTTATAAATCATGATTCATGCGCAATTTATCTCTTTCAAATTCCATCTAGCTCGGCTATAATCTCGCCTTTCGCGGCTGTAGCTCAGCTGGATAGAGTACTTGGCTACGAACCAAGGGGTCGTGGGTTCAATTCCTGCCAGCCGCACCAGAAAATATAGGGTTGCAAGAAGAATCTTGCAACCCGTTTCTAGCTACACCTTGCAGTATGAAATTGCTTATCGATGACTTACGTAAAATTACCCCAGCGGCGTTGTGTGCTCTAGCAGTACTAGCTCACTGTCTTCGTTGTTCCGCCTTGCTGGAATAATTTTCGTAGGCCCTATTATCTCTTCGCGCGATCCCCTTACGTTAAAGCAATTAGCACCTTTGAGGATAAAGATCTCGCACCTGACGCAATTCAAGTGTAAGGCTACCTACTTTTTGTGATGTAGGGTATTTGGTAAAGACTTTGGAATTCACGCTATTTCAGTATATTTTTGTTGTGTCCTCTGACGTTACCATACGAATATGAATACTCAAAACACATCAACACAAACTACTAACGCACACCATTATAAGATTCTTGTGGTCGACGATGATATCCGCCTACGAGATTTATTGCGACTTTATTTGATCGAGCAAGGCTTTCAGGTTGTCACAGCAGAAAATGCACAAACCATGAACAAGCTTTGGATTCGTGAACGATATGTGATTTGCTAGTGGTGGACCTGATGCTGCCTGGTGAAGATGTGGATCGAATCATCGGTCTAAAAATGGGTGCTGATGATTACCTGCCTAAACCATTTAATCCGCGTGGGCTAGTAGCACGCATTGGCGCTGTATTACGAAGAAAAGGCCCAGACGAGTTGCCCGGCACTCCATCGAAAACGCCGCAATTATTTGAATTCGGCGAATTTATTCTTGATTTGGGAACGCGCTCCCTCAAAAAATGGTGAATCCGTGCCACTCACAACAGGAGAGTTCTTGGTCCTGAAAGTGTTTACCCGCCATGCGCGTCAGCCATTGACGCGCGAAAAATTAATGGAGTTGGCACGTGGTTGCGAATATGAAGTCTTTGACCGTAGCCTCGACGTACAATCTCTCGGCTACGCAAACTCATTGAACCCGATCCAGCCAATCCCCTGCACATCCACAAACCGTATGGGATCTATAGGCTACGTATTTATACCAGAAGGCAAGCCACGCTGATATGACCATACCGCAGCGCTTAGCGTGGCCAAAGAGCGCGTTACTATGGCGCACGTTTTTTGATGGCTTTCCTCATTCCTATCAGCATGGTGTTGTGGGTCGCTAGTTTCCGCACTGTTGAGCGCGGACTCCGAGCGTAACAATTAGCAGCACAAATTATTTCAGTCGTCACCATTACCCGTGATGCAGTCCGATCTGGCCCAGATGGATGGCATTATTGGTCAATTTCTTGATTACGCCAAACCTACCGACATCAACAGTTTTACCATCATCGATATCACTAGTTTTCTACATGAAGTAGAACAAAATGCTGCGCGCTATACTGACATCGAGATACATTCCAGATTGGGGGAAAATCTTTACGTTGCAGGAAATAAAACTGAATTACGTCACGTCCTTACCAATTTGATTGAGAATGCCCGCAGATATGGCAAAACTAACGGTACAGAAATTATAGCAATCAACATGACAAAGTATTGATCGACATTGCAGACCATGGTCCTGGCGTGCCAGACGCCGAGATGGAGCATTTACTCAGGCCATTTGCGCACCTGGAGGCAGCACGCGGGTAAGCGAATGGACAGGGTTAGGTCTAGCAATTGTTAAGCGTGTAATCAAACGCCAAAATGGAAAACGATCAGTACAAATCAGCCTGCCATTAGCACCCCAGCAGCCACTAAATAGTCCGACGTGGTTGTCAGTGTCAGAATAGCTTCAACCCCAATGTAGAGATGCTTTAAAATCAATTAGAGCCGAAATAGTAAAACAACTGCTTCGGCAGCAATACCTTCTTCTCTTCCTAAGTAACCGAGCCTTTCATTAGTTTTTGCCTTTACGTTGACCTGCCCCGGGGAAATACCGCAATCATCAGCAATCTGGGCATTCATCAGTGGAATATGCGATGCCATTTTTGGTGCTTGTGCAATGATCGTGCAATCGATATTTCCCACTCCAAGACCTGAGACACTAATACGACGTATTGTTTCACGCAATAATTTACGTGAGTCTGCAATGGCAAATTGCGCGTCTGTATCGGGGAAGTGACGGCCAATATCCCCCAGGCCAGCGGCACCAAATAACGCATCAATAATGGCATGCAGCAATACATCTGCATCCGAGTGCCCCCTCAAACCTGTTTTATAAGGAATAGTAACACCACCAATAATCAATAATCGGTCCGCTACAAGTGCGTGGCAATCGTAGCCCTGCCCGATACGAAATCCTGCCTGAAAACTCATACTTTTTCTTTCAAAAACATTTCTGCCAATGCAACGTCTTCTGGCAATGTTACCTTAAAATTAAAGTGGCTCCCCTCCACCAGTTTTGGCTGAAAACCAAGCATCTCAACAGCGCTGGCATCATCTGTAATTTGCTGCGCCATTTTCAGCGCGCTAAGCAACGCCCGATGCAACAAGCCATATCGAAACATTTGCGGCGTTTGCGCAGCCCATAAGGCCGTACGCGATATTGTTTTCTGAACGCGTTTCGTCGCCACCAAATAATTTTTGTCACCGCCAGTGTTATCAATTCGCTTGATTGTATCGAACACTGGCAACGCCAGCAAACCGCCCACCTCATCATCTCGCAACGCATCGACCAAATGTTCTATCAAAGCTATCGTCAACCCTGGCCGCGCCGCATCGTGCACCAGCACCCAATCATCGTCAGCCAACAGATCACGTATGGCATTCAGTCCATTCAAAACCGATAGATGACGATTTTCACCACCCTGATAAAGCACCGTCACTCGGTCTATTAGATCGGTTGCAGTCGCCATCAGGTCCGCAATATAACCGTCATCCGCACTAACCACCACAAAAGTATGTGCAATCCTGACGCAAGCCGCGAAGGTGTTTAATACATGCAGCAACATTGGTTTGCCGGCAAGTGACAAATATTGTTTGGGAAGTGTGGTTCCCATGCGGGCACCAACACCGGCAGCAGGAATCAAAGCGAAGTTACGGGAAGAGTTCATGCGATGCAATGTTATCGAAAATAGAAAAAAAGAACAGGATAAAACACTAAACCAAAGTTCAGGATCGTTAGTCAATCAAAATTAGCAAACCTGAAGCCAATAAATTGATCATGGAAAAACCGTACATCGCTCATTATCTGCGTCCTAACCTGCTAACAGAAATGCAGCCAATGCTGACTTCTAGATGGCTTTATTGTTGGTAACAAGGCTGGCAAATAGACAATAGATCCATGGTTTATAATGTTTCTCCGAACTTTAACTGGCTATGCTGATAAATTGTGGCTTTTTTTCCTTAATCAGAAGCTGTATTTCACCTTATCTATAATGCCGCTTATTATCCACCACCAGAGCTGCTATCGTTATAGGTCATATCCCGTACTGAACGTGTTTCTAGGAGGCAAGTCAGAGAAGTTGCAACGTATAAGCCTGATAAACCGCCTTTATCATCAACGTGCAGTTAGATCTTGAATAGGCTCTCACATCAAAACCCCCAATCCGATGCACTTTGATTTAGAAAAATCGCTCCCCAAGCCTGGCGTACGTTTTGCGTTCCCAACAGTACATGGCTCGGCCGATGCGTATGCGCTGGCACACGCCGCACTGACGCTAAAATCACGGCAACAAATGTTAACGATTGTAGTTGACAATGCCACTGACGCGCAGCGTTTGTTATCAGAAATTCCATGGTTTGCCAGACAACAGGAAAATGAAGCCAACGCGAAGAGCAAAAATAGTCTGAACATGCAGAGCAATCTGCATTGCCATTTGCTACCGGACTGGGAAACACTGCCCTACGATACATTTTCTCCGCATCAGGATTTAGTATCAGAGCGACTGGCGACGTTGTACGAAATCCAGAACGGCCATTGTGACGTTTTGATATTGCCCGTAACAACTGCGCTGGTGCGGATGGCACCGCCCGCGTTTTTAGCCGCCTACACCTTCTTTTTTAAACAGGGTGAGACGCTCGATGAAGCGTGTCTGAAATCGCAGTTAACCCTGGCGGGCTACAGTCACGTCACGCAAGTCGTATCGCCGGGCGAGTATTCCGTCCGTGGCGGCTTGATCGATATTTTCCCGATGGGTTCGATGCTGCCATACCGGATTGACATGTTCGGCGACAATATCGAGACTATTCGCACCTTTGATGCAGATACGCAACGGTCTTTGTACCCAGTCAAAGAAATACGCTTGCTCCCGGGCCGTGAATTTCCTATGGATGAAATGGCTCGCACTGCCTTCCGCAGCCGCTGGCGTGAAGTGTTCGAAGGCGATCCCTCCCAATATGCTATTTACAAAGACATCGGCAACGGAATCGCGTCCGTCGGTATCGAATATTATTTGCCATTATTTTTCGACGGCACCGCAACACTGTTTGAATATCTGCCCTCCACGACGACTTTCGCTTTAATAGGCGACATCAACGGCGCGATCATGCGCTTTTGGAGCGATACCCAATCACGCTATAAATTCTTAAAATCTGATAGAGAGCGCCCGTTACTCGCGCCAGAAATGATCTTTCTCAGTGATGAAGACTTTTTTAAACTGGTCAAACCGTATGGACGCTGGATTATTCAAGCTAGTGACAGTGCTTTAGAATTATCGGCTCCAATACCAAACATCGCCGTCAACCGTCGGGTCGATGACCCTCTGACCAATTTGCGAGCGTACTTACTACAAAGCAACCTACGCGTCCTGATCTGCGCAGAATCGAACGGGCGCCACGAGACTCTGCAACAATACTTCAACGAATACAATTTACCCCTGACGCTCGCTGAAAGCTTTGCAGATTTCATTACTTCTTCTGCAAAGCTAATGCTAGGTGTGGCACCGCTGCATGCCGGGTTCGAGCTTAATGGCATGGCGTTCATTACCGAAACCGAACTATACGCCGGTTCAGGACGTCGCATAGGCAAAAAGAAACAAGAAGGTGCAACGCAGGTCGAGTCGATGGTGCGTGATCTATCCGAGCTTAAAATCGGTGATCCTGTAGTGCATATTCATCATGGCATTGGCCGCTATATGGGACTGACCACCATGGATTTGGGAGAAGGCGAAACCGAATTTTTACATCTGGAATACGCTAAAGACACCAAACTATACGTTCCGGTAGCGCAGTTACACGTCATTTCATGCTACTCCGGCGCATCGCCAGAAGACGCACCACTACATGCGCTTGGATCCGGCCAATGGGAAAAAGCCAAACGCAGAGCTGCGCAACAAGTCCGCGATACCGCCGCAGAATTACTCAATTTACATGCCCACCGTGCGTTACGTCAGGGCCATACCTTTGAATATTCAACCCGCGATTATGCTACTTTTTCAGAAAGCTTCGGCTTCGAAGAAACCGCCGACCAAGCTGCCGCCATCAGCGCCGTGATCGATGACATGACCAGCGGAAAGCCAATGGACCGGTTAATTTGCGGCGATGTTGGTTTCGGTAAAACCGAAGTCGCCTTGCGCGCCACGTTTGTTGCCGTTTTGGGTGGTAAGCAGGTAGCAATTCTGGCACCGACAACATTACTAGCAGAGCAACATGCCCAAACTTTTGCTGACCGATTTGCCGATTGGCCAGTAAAAATTGCCGAATTGTCGCGTTTTCGTTCCGGCAAGGAAATCACGTTGGCGATGAAAGGTATGGCCGACGGCACGCTGGATATCGTCATCGGCACTCATAAACTCCTTTCCGACGACGTCAAATTTGCACGATTGGGCCTGGTGATCATCGACGAAGAACATCGCTTCGGGGTACGTCAAAAAGAAGCGCTAAAGTCATTACGAGCCGAGGTCGATGTACTGACGCTCACGGCCACGCCGATTCCACGCACACTTGGGATGGCACTTGAAGGACTGCGCGACTTTTCTATCATTGCTACCGCGCCGCAAAAACGTCTGGCGATCAAAACGTTTGTTCGTAGCGAAAACGAATCGACAATCCGCGAAGCGTGCTTGCGTGAACTCAAGCGTGGCGGACAGGTGTACTTTTTGCACAA
>JACMQE010000197.1 GCA_014377145.1 Glaciimonas sp.
CGTCATTCCGGCCAGCTTGCCGTACAGCCGGAAATAATTCTGAAAAGTGATCGATGCCAAGGTCTGATTCTCGTTCTGGACCTTGACGCCTTCTTTCGCCTCAACCGCTTGATGCAAGCCATCCGACCAGCGGCGTCCCTGCATCATGCGACCGGTAAATTCATCCACGATGACGACTTCGCTGTTCTGAACCACGTAATGCTGGTCCTTGTGATATAGCGAATGCGCGCGCAGCGCAGCGTATAAATGATGAATCAGGCTGATGTTGGCGGCATCATATAACGATGCGCATTCTGCCAGCAAACCCATGCTGGTCAGGATTTGTTCGGCTTTTTCATGACCGGCTTCGGTCAGCAAGACCTGATGGGCTTTTTCGTCCTTGGTATAGTCTCCAGGAACTTCCACTTTACCCTTGCCATCCAGCGTTTCTTCACCGATTTGCATTTTCAGCAGCAGCGGTAATGAATTCATTTTTTGATATAAATCGGTATGATTTTCGGCTTGCCCGGAAATAATCAGTGGTGTGCGGGCTTCGTCGATCAGGATCGAGTCAACTTCATCGACGATGGCGAAATTCAGTACGCGCTGAACACGATCCCGTGCTTCGAACACCATGTTATCGCGCAAATAATCAAAACCGAATTCGTTATTGGTGCCGTAAGTAATATCGGCAGCATAGGCAATTTGCTTGTCATCGTGCTCTACAGCCGACAAATTCACGCCTGTAGTCAGACCTAGCCAGCTATACAACCGCCCCATCCACTCAGCATCGCGTTGCGCCAGATAGTCATTGACGGTCACGACGTGGACACCCTTGCCAGCCAAAGCATTCAAATAGGCTGGCAGTGTTGCCATTAACGTTTTACCTTCGCCCGTACCCATTTCGGCAATTTTGCCGTAATGCAGCACCATGCCCCCGATTAACTGCACATCGAAGTGACGCATTTTCAAAACCCGCTTGCCGGCTTCGCGACACACAGCAAACGCTTCAGGCAATAAATCATCCAGTTTTTCGCCATTGGTGATGCGCTGCCTGAATTCCAATGTCTTGGCTTGTAACGGATCATCCGACAATTTTTCCATTTTCGGTTCAAGACCGTTAATTTGGCTTACAGTTTTTTGGTATTGCTTGAGCAGTCGCTGGTTGCGGCTACCGAAAATCTGGGTCAGTAATGACATGCTTGGATTCTAAAAAAGGTATCGGAGGTATTTTGCACTTTTATTTCGCACTTTTATTCGACAACGCCACTTTTACATGAAACCTCAATGCAAAAATCAGGGATCAAGGTCAGGAATCAGTCTTGGGAAAATAAGGAAAGCGAAACGAACAAAACAGTTAGTATTTAGAAATGCAGCAACATAAAATTGAACTGTTAGTACTCAACTGACGGATCTTATCATGTGACCTTCGGCAAGTTGGGAATATGCATCAGGGAACAATGCCTGCTCGACAATATGTTCGGATTGAAAGCTCTTTATAGCTAGGATAAAAGAATATAAGTTAATTATTAACTTTGATATTTTTGTCTGATCGGCCTCAACAACAAGAATCTACGTCCTCATGCCCTGCGCTGACTGGTTAAGTCGTCATTAGTCCCCCAGGTGTGGTATAGTCTTATAACAATGCGCAAAATCTCATTTTCTTCTTCCTTTGCGCAGGCGACAACCAGTGCAAAGTTTTCCAAAGGCGTCGCGCGTGACGCTTGTGATTTCCTGCGCGGTAACAATAAAATGGCGGCATTGCTACCAACTCTGACCCGCATGGCTGCAATACGAAAACAATGTGCAATCGGCCTGCCAAGTATGTTTACAGCCTGCGAAGTACTCCGTTTTGAGGGTGAACAGCTTGTTCTATCTGCACCTAATGCCGCGTTGGCGACAAAACTGAAACAGCAATTACCGAAACTTCAAAATTATTTATTGGCAGAAAACTGGCAGATTACTGGAATTCGAATCAAAGTACAAGTAAGCCAAAATCTCAAAAAAGTGGCGCTGGTGAAGCAATTCGGCCTTACCCCGCATGCAGTTTCTGCATTTGTATATTTAGCGGGATCGTTAGATTCCTCGCCCCGCAACGAAGCATTGAAGGAGGCACTTGCAGCAATGGTAAGACGCTATAAAGGAGAATATTCTGAGAGGTAATTTATCATTACTTTGGGCGTTAAGTAACTGCCGCTTAAGTCAAATCTTTACGGCGCACCTTTGCGTCAGGTGCGCCGTAAGTAAACGAGGGGAAGATGAAAAAGTACGCACCCTTGATTAAGCGATGCGGAAAAGATAATTCAGCTTAATTCAGTGCCCATTCCTGACCTACCTGGCGCTGATAAGTATCGGGTGCTAACGCTAGGTCATCAAAGCTGACGATTTCATAGGCCTCCGGCTCTGCAAGAAGTGCCCGCAACAACTGGTTATTCATGGCGTGTCCAGATTTATGAGCGGTGTAGCTTGCCAGTAAAGGATGGCCGATCAGATATAAATCACCGATTGCGTCCAAAATCTTGTGACGGACAAATTCATTCTCATAGCGTAGGCCGTCGCTATTCAAGATCCGATATTCATCCATGACAATCGCATTTTCAAGCGATCCACCGCGGGCTAAACCCATCCCACGCAAGGTTTCGACATCATGCATAAAGCCAAAAGTACGCGCACGAGCGATTTCTTTGACATACGATTCGACGCCGAAGTCGACTTCGGCAGTCTGGCCGGTGCCATCAACGGCGGGATGATGGAACTCAATAAAAAACTTTAACTTGAAGCCATTAAATGGGACCAGACGCGCCCATCTTTCCTTATCGCCCTGACCTTCTCGCACTTCAACTGTCTTTTTAACGCGAATAAATTTCTTCGGTGTACCTTGCTCTTCCAGGCCCGCTTGCTGCAACAGGAACACAAACGATGAAGCAGAGCCGTCCATGATCGGGATTTCTTCCGCCGTCAAGTCCACATATAAATTATCGACACCCAGTCCAGCGCAGGCTGAGAGCAAGTGCTCGACCGTCGATACCCGCTCACCGTCTTTCGATAGTACCGATGCCATACGCGTATCACCAACACTGGTCGCAATGGCGGGGAAGTCAATGACCGGATTGAGATCGATACGGCGGAAGATGATTCCGGTGTCGATGGCGGCCGGGCGCAAGGTCAATTCAACCTTGGTGCCGGAGTGTAGTCCGATCCCAACGGTTTTGGCCAGTCTTTTAATGGTACGTTGTTTTAACATGTTGTCATTATAGATATTACCGAAAAGTTCGATTGTAACGATATGTAGCAAGTGTGAGATAGACTAGACGAACCGGCGATTCTTGTGCTTAGTTGCCGCTAGCCATCACTGGCCCATACTAAGCATATTAGAAATGGATATTATGCGCCATTTTTACTATAAAATTAATATGGATTGCACAGCAATTAGATCTGCTGAAGCAGCACTTCAGCTTTCGATACATCAAATGCACCACCTTGTTCGACATTCAATTGCTTGATCACGCCGTTATCGATGAAAGCGGAAAAACGCTGCGAACGTATTCCCATGCCGAACTTGCTAAAGTCTGCATCCAGCCCCAATGACTTGACAAAAGCAGCATTGCCGTCAGCCAGAAAACGCATTGTACCTGTCGCTTTTTGGTCGCGGCCCCAGGCACCCATGACAAATGCATCATTGACGGAGATCGCCCAAATTTCGTCTACACCTTTAGCTTTGAATGCATCAGCGAGCTGAACATAGCCAGGTAAATGCTTGGCTGAACAAGTTGGTGTGAAGGCACCCGGTACAGCGAATAAAGCAATTCTCTTACCCTTCACTAAATCACTGACATTAAACGTATTCGGCCCCAGCAAACAACCATCTGTTGCTGTTTCGACGAACTCTACTAATTTGCCTTCTGGTACGGTATCGCCGATGTTGATTGTCATAATGGTTGTCCTTTTATCTGCTAAATCTGATTAAATTGTAAGTGCTACGGAAATGGTTGAAACTTACTCAACATTTTTATCATTACGCTGATAACGTGATCAAGCAGGTTTCCCCGTTCTTTCTCGTCCGGCAAAAGGCGCGCTTAGTTAAACTTTAGTAGCGGAAATTTTGCCTTCCTATTTACTAAATAAAACGCCACGCCAGAGGGACGCAGCGTTTCCAAGTATGCCCTGCTCTATCAATTTTTGCAGAGCCTATAGTGTTAATGTATTTCTACGAAAGCGTTCTGCAACGACTGCATCATTACCACACGATCATTCGCTCACTGGACAATTAATCCGCTTGCTTGCGCAGAAAAGCTGGAATGTCATACGTTTCCATACCATTTTTTTCCAGTGCGCGCACAGTATCGGAAGCAGATTCACGACGCCATACGGCTGGCGTTTTCATGCCACCAAACGACGAACTAATATGACCGTTCTGCATCGTTGGCTCGTTGCGCGTCCCGGTGCGCTGTATTTGCGACGACACCAGTTGTACCGATTTGCGCGCCCGGCCAAGGCCAGTTGCAACGACAGTGACACGGATATCGTCGCCCATAGTTTCATCGTATGCAATCCCCTGGGCAATCGATGCATCTGGTGCTGCAAACGCACGTACAGTCGCCATGACCTCTTTAATTTCCTTACCCTTCATGCTTCGGCTTGCGGTGACATTCACTAACACTCCACGCGCGCCGGACAAATCGATCCCGTCCAGCAGTGGTGACGCAACAGCCTGCTCAGCAGCCAGACGAGCGCGGTCTACGCCGTGCGCTGTTGCCGTTCCCATCATTGCTTTGCCTTGTTCGCCCATGATCGTCTTGACATCATTGAAGTCAACATTAATATGGCCTGGCACGTTGATGATTTCTGCAATCCCGGCTACGGCATTGTTAAGTACATCATCAGCATGTTCCAGCCACTCCAACATGCTATCGTCTTCGTAGATTTCTTCCAATTTTTCGTTGAGAATAATAATCAGAGAATCCACGTGTTGCGCTAATGCTTCCAGACCTTCCTCTGCAAGATCCATGCACTTCTGACCTTCGTATGGAAACGGTTTGGATACCACCGCCACTGTAAGCGCACCTAATTCTTTAGCGATCTGCGCTACCACTGGTGCAGCACCGGTGCCTGTTCCACCGCCCATACCAGCGGTGATAAATACCATGTGGGCACCACGCAATGCATCCTCAAGGCGGGTGCGAGACTCTTCCGCCAACTGGCGGCCCACTTCCGGCTTCATGCCCGCACCCAAACCGGTGTCACCGATCTGAATCACGTTATGCGCCTTAGATTGTTTCAGCGCCTGAGCATCGGTGTTGGCAACGATAAACTCGACTCCCGAGACACCCTTGTTGATCATATGCTGAACCGCATTGCCGCCAGCGCCACCCACGCCAACGACTTTAATCACGGTACCCAGTGTTGCATTGTCAAGCATATCAATTTCCATGATGATTCCTCATAAAGTTGCAGCATCTAGTCAATAGACATCACGCAATGTGAGGCCTATTGACTAGATGCTGCGCGTTACATAAACAACAAAAAAACAACCGTAAAAACAGTTGCTCATCAATTTAAACATTACGTTTCCCTATTTTCTGCACTTTTTTAATGCTTGTTCGCTTGTTTGAACTTTTGCTTTTGCTTGTTTTTCTGATTATTCGTACAATAATATTGATGCCATGACCGATTGACTAATCTCAACTTTTGAAGCTTAAAAATTTCCTAAAAACCACTCCTTCATGCGCTGCCAGATGGCTTTTGCCGAGCCCTCTTGACACGTCACTATGTAACCACGCAGATACTGCTTTTTTGCTTCTAGCAGTAATCCCAACACTGTGGAATAACGTGGACTGCGCATCACGTCGGCCAATTGACCAATGTAATGAGGAGTCCCCAAACGCGCTGGCTTCAAGAAAATATCTTCGGCCAGTTCGATCATGCCGGGCATCAATGCAGAGCCGCCTGTCAGCACGATACCGCTCGATAGCACCTCTTCATAACCAGATTCACACACCATTTGATGCACCAATGCGAACAACTCTTCGACCCGCGGTTCGATCACAGCGGCAAGCGCTTGACGTGACAAATTACGAGAGCTACGATCCCCTAAACCGGGCACTTCTAACGTCTCACCCGGGTCGGCCAAAATCTGTTTGGCGACGCCATAGCGCAACTTGATTTCTTCTGCCTCAGCGGTCGGTGTACGCAATGCCATCGCGATATCATTCGTAATCTGATCGCCAGCAATCGGAATCACTGCTGTGTGGCGAACCGCACCTTCCGTGAAGACCGCTACATCGGTCGTCCCGCCGCCGATATCCACCAGAACTACACCGAATTCTTTTTCATCAGGGGTCAGCACCGCATCGGCCGATGCCATTGGCTGCAAAATTAGGTCAGACACTTCTAAACCGCAACGGCGAATGCACTTAACGATATTCTGTACTGCAGATACCGCGCCGGTGACGATATGCAC
>JACMQE010000198.1 GCA_014377145.1 Glaciimonas sp.
AGGCTGCGCTGATTATGAATGGCGCCCAGCGGCAAGGGTACACCGCGTTTTAACCAGCACATCATGGCAGCAAAGTTAGCCTTAACGCCAGGACCGTAGACCAATGGCGGTCGAATAATGACTACTTCCATCCCTGTATCGACAGCGACCTGACGCAAACCCAACTCAGCTTCTTGCTTGCTCTGGCCGTAAGCGTCTTGAGGGGCATATCCGTCGTCTGCTTTAAACGGATGCTTAAGCTGAGTCGATTCCCCATTGACCTTGACAGAACTAATAAACACAAACCGCCGCACACCTACAGTCGCAGCCTGTCGAGCTAGATGTAAAGTACTTTGTACATTGACGAGACGAAACTCAGCCAAAGCATCTATGACCAAATCTTGCATCACATGAACGCGAGCAGCGAGATGAACTACAACTTCACAGCCCGCAAGCCCATTTCGCCAGTCGGTCTTGTCGTCAAAACAGCTCACCACTAGTTTCTCCACGCCAGCAGGCAAATCAAAGGCAGAGCGAATAATGCCGCGAACTGCAATACCGCGATCTACTGCCGCAGCACACAAAGCATTGCCAACAAAACCATTTGCACCCGTAACAGCTACAACCGGATGCGGACTCATTACCCGCGCCTTCCAGTTATGCATAAAGCCAAACATGACAGAGCAAATATTATTTTGTCGCGAAGACGCCTTCGACACTGACAGGCATGCAAGGCGAGCCACAGCAACCCTAATCTGCCATGGCCTGACCACCGCTTTAAAAATGCATCATTACCTAACCCAACCAATTGGGCAATTAATGCTGACTGAGTCAAACCCCATCCCCCTAACACCTTACGGGCCCGTTGAACAAAAGCCCGGCTACCAGAGTTGACACCCACCTGATTATTTTCATGCTGTCGATATAGCATCCCTGCATGATCATCAATTACCCAGCGATACCCATTGGCCCGAGCAAATGCGTAAACGAACCAGTCGTGCAGGCCTACTTTCTGAACCTCCATCCAACGGTTTTTTATTACATCTTGAATGGCACAGGCAAGCTCGTTTCGTACAACATATGTGCAGCCGGGTCCAGCCGCTTCAAATAAGAAATCCCATTTGACCTGCTTCTGCGACTTTTCTATGAGAAGTTTTCTACCTCCAGGCCAAAACGCCATAACATTGCTTGAATATGCATCAGACGCGGTTTTTTCAAGTATTTGATGCGCACGTGTTAGCTTGTCTGGAAGCCATATGTCGTCTTGATCTGCCAAGCTTATGTAGTCAAAACCGATCAAACTCACATCTCGAAATAACCGATAAAAATTTTTCCCTGCGCCACCAAAACTCAGTCCGAATGGCAAAAGGGTCAGTCGCGGTTCACACAGTGCCCACTTCGCGAGACAGTCCTCAGTTCCATCCGTTGATTTATCAACGCTGATAAATACATGCAAACAAACACACTTCTGCCGTAAGATAGATTCAATCTGTTCCGTCAAGTAAAGCATACCATTGTACGCAGAGAGAAATACGGCTACTTTAGGAAGGTTTGCCATAATTAAGCATTGCTAAACTGTAATTTCTCATTATTTCTAAATCAATTTTCAATTTAACCATAGGGGGATGTGTAAATGAAAATCTATTTTCAATTACCTTAAATTGAAAATAGAACTGAGCTCCCGTATGTGTAAATATGCTTTCCTGCGACACAACCACTTCACCTAACCCTCAATAAAAAAGCAAAAAGGGCTGCCCAATCCTGCGCGAACGGTTTTGAGACCTCAAGGGCCTGAGTCTTCTGCAAGGCAAGGTGCCCTTCAGAAAACGCACGCATCTGCCGACTTAATTCTGATGCATCTTGAGGGGCAAAGAAGGACACTCCGTCATAACTAGCAATAGTTTCATGTGCGTAGGGTAGGTCTGCTGCAATGATGGCAAGTCCATATTGTTTAGCCTCCGTAAGAGGCATTCCCCAAGTTTCAAGTTTCGACGGAAATACTAAGCAGTCTGTATTTTTGTAGGTTTCGCGAACATCCTCGTGACTCAAGCGTCCAACGAATTGGACACGTTTTAAGTGGCCAAACCGAGAAATTAAATCACGCGAATACGCATTTTCGCTGCCATCAACGGTTACTACTAAATTGCCACGCCAATAAACGTCTTCCTCAAGTTGGCTCCAGGCCTCAAGTAGTATTTCAAAATTTTTAAAAACACGAGGAAAAGAAGGATAGAAAAAGCGGATGCCTTGCCGAAACCCTTTGTGCGAAAGGTTTGAAACATCGAGTACAGGGTGGGCAACAATGACTTGCTCGCAACCATAACGATGCTCAAACTCCGTGCGAATCCAATCCTGCTGAACAATCACCGCATCATTCGCTAACAAATTAATACGATAAAGCCACCCATAGAATAAAGCAAATACCAATAACTTCGGATCAAGGAAAGCTTCGCGCCATGTCATCTTATAAAAGCACATTGGATTATGGCAGTACACTGCTTGAAGCGGTGATATTACGAAAGGAGTCATATCGTGCATGGACAACCAATAGTCTGCTTTTAGTTGACGGGATAATTTGCGACATTCCACATACTCGAACCAGACGCGAGACAGCCATGATAGTTTAATATCTGGTCGCTCAATATAATGGATTCCTGAGACTCCAATAAGCTCAGCTCTGTGAACAATTGCAGTTATGTGCCATTTCGACGAGAGTTCACGTTTCGCCGCCATGAGGCACTCGCGCAAGACCGTTAAAGTGCCACCTTCAATGATGTTGACAGCAGAAATTACTAGATGCAAACGAGTCATATATGTCGAGTGTACAAACGAGGAGTGTTGGCAAGCCCCATAACAGCACTTAAGGCAAGAAAACAAGTGGGTGAAAAGTATCCGACGCCACGGATGAACAACTCAATGACAAAAGCAAATAAACAAGAAATAAAGAAAAGCCTGCCGCCAGAAATGCGGTTAGCATGTGCGTTTCTCAATTGTCCAAAAGCCCAAAAGAAAAACACTATATAGATCAACAATCCGGCAATCGCATATATGCCAAATTCTCCGACAAGCTTCGATGCTGTGCTACCCCCATCGAAAAGATTAAGATTTTCTTCGTTGAGCAAAGAAATTTTATTTGAAATGTCATTTGAAATATTTAAGAAACCAAACTGCTGAAAGCCAGCGCCCCAGTAACTTGTTTCATTAAGCATTTCTTTAGCAATCTCCCAACCTTGCAAAAATACAAGCACTGAAAGATTTTCGGACTCGCTAGAAATAAGCAGGCGAGAGGTGAAATACTCCAAATCCGAAATAACTAGGCCACCTGCAAGTAGGATTACTATCAATACCCTTGGTGGATTGAAACGGAACAAGACCATGAAGCTGAGAATTACCACTGACAAAGTAGTAAGATTCTGAATCAGAAGACCCCAAAGGAAAAAAAACATTATGAAAAAACGGTGCCAGCGCAGTTCTACGGCGCAGGCATATACCAAAAGAGGAGCTAGGATTAATGCGAGATGGGATGGCTCCGAAAAAAGCCCTACAGGCTTAGAGCTCATCTGGTTAAACAAACGCAATTCTGTAAGACCTATTAATGCATTAATAAATAGGAACCATAACGCCTGCTCAACCAACCGACATACGGTTGCTGTTCCTAAGCTTGTCATTTTGTATGCCAGCACCCATGCGGCTAGCGTCATTATGAAAAGCACTATATAGCTGGAAAAAAACCGTACTGCGTCGAACAAAGAAGAATTGAAAAATGGTTTCGCTGAATGTGCGAGAACAAAAACCAAAATACATATTATAAGTGTTATTCCGTTTATTGCCCTCGGCCGATGGACCCACGAAAAAGTAAATACCAATTCGCCCGCAAAATACAAGCAAAGTACAATCATGTACAGAGTTAAACCCACAGCCATCGAACTCTGACCAAACGCAGTCATGACAAAGCTTGGTAAAAACAAGAGCGTATGAAATGCGAAAGGCGACACATGCGTGGTCGATTCGCCCAAAACGCTCATGATGAAGATGGTGAATTGATTTGTGATGAGCTTACTTCAACACGACGCCATGGCTCGCAGTAATGCTTTAAAGCAATATGCGCATCACCCACTGTGCTTAAATCAGTAAAGGCACGTGGTGGTGTAATAAATCTATACCATACACGACGAAATTGGCTAATGACTTCTGCGCCAAATGCAGTAAGCATCCCCAAAATAAGTCGAAAACCGCTTGCAGTCTTTAACCAGTGACGAATCGAAGCTATAACAGCCAGCCGGTGTGCGTAAGAATGTAAGGCGCAACGCAAATACAGAC
The DNA here is from genome assembly GCA_014377145.1 of Glaciimonas sp. The sequence goes on from JACMQE010000198.1 coordinate 4,300, forward strand.
GAGGGAAATCAATAGACAAAGAAGAGTCGCCCAAACGATCAAGAGCTTGTTGCTGTGAAAATGCCCAAACTGTAATTGGCGAATAGAAAGCGGGAATACGTTCGTCCCACAGCAGAGCTTCACCAAAACGCTGAATATGGTCCCGCCCATATAACCTGTCAGTATCGTCGCGGGCTGCACCTTCGCCGGCAGTACTTTTGGCTGATGCCCCAGGTATAACAAACGGAAAATCTACAATATAAGCAGATTGTGACTCGTATGTAAGCAAGGTCGCGCTATAAATATCTGGACTAACTCCACCAAACAAGCTGCCGTATCGAGTAACGACACGCTCTACCAATTCCCGGCTGACGATTCCATGGTACGCCCTTGCCATGCTGCCTAGCCCATGGCCTGGCCTACGCGCAGATTTCAATATTGCAAGTCGGTTATTCAACGGCCTTGCTTCGCCAGAATATTTCGCCACAAAAAGCTTACCTGCATATCCGTCACCAAAATATTTTGAAGTTACGCCGGGCCAAAAATAATTTACTATGAATCGGTCTTGGTAGGAAACGACAGCATCTATATGCTCCTCCAAAGCCCATCTGGCTATATCTTCAATACAAGGGCCAACGCAATCGTCGTCGCCAATAAAAATCAAGTATCTGCCAGTAGCTAGCCCTAAAGCACGCTCAAAATTTTCTACAACGCTCAGTTTTTGTGTGTGATGTTGATATACCATCCGTCCATCAGCACCCAAATTTTCCAGTATCTCAACAGAGAGCGATTGCATACTATTATCGCTTACAACAATCTGTGCACAGGTTTCATCCAACAAGGTACGTAGCACCGGAACTAAGTACTCATGACGGTTACATGACGGAATAATTATTGAAAGTAGTGGTTGAATCAAAATGATCTTTTTTGGTTAACCGTGCTCGACAAGGGAGTCATCAAGTTTATCTCTTACATCGCTTAAGGTCATTAGCAGCGCCTTGACCTCAAGAACATTTAAGCGCAGAGTATTGTGAGAGGTGTAATCATCAACATCATTTGCCGCAGGCTGACCTTCAAGAATAAATTTGTCGTAATTCAAGTCTCGATTGTCTGCAGGAATACGATAGTATTTCCCCATATCTTCAGCCTTCACCATTTCCTCGCGTGACACAAGCGACTCATACAATTTCTCGCCGTGCCGCGTACCGATGATTTTAATAGACGCTTTGCTATTAAATAGCTCCTTTAAAGCTTGCACCAAATCTGCAATAGTTGAAGCAGGCGCCTTTTGTACAAAGATGTCACCTTGTTCGCCATGCTCAAAAGCATGCAGAACTAAATCAACCGAATCTTCCAGCGACATCAAAAAACGGGTCATCTTTGGATCAGTCACAGGTAGCGGAAGACCAGTCTTGATTTTCTCAACCATAAGCGGTATCACAGATCCACGAGAAGCCATCACATTTCCATACCGAGTTGCGGAAAATATCGGGCCGCCGTCCCGCACTGTTCGTGACTTTGCGACAAGAATTTTTTCGCCTAAAGCTTTTGATATTCCCATGGCGTTGATGGGATAGACCGCCTTGTCAGTACTGAGTAAAACTACTCGTTTAACACCGTTCGCGATGGCGGCATTAAGAACGTTTTCGGTTCCTAACACGTTGGTAAGCACAGCTTCCATGGGATAGAACTCACAGGAAGGAACTTGCTTGAGCGCTGCAGCGTGAAAAACATAGTCGACTCCAACCATGGCGCGACAGATACTGTCGTAGCTGCGAACATCTCCTATGTAAAACTTGACCTTTGAGTTGTTCAACTCAATGCGCATGTCTTCCTGTTTTTTTTCATCTCTACTAAATATGACGATTTCTTTTACTTTCGTATTTAAAAATCTTTTTAACACCGTATTTCCAAATGACCCAGTTCCCCCAGTGATCATTAATACCTTGTCATCAAACATAGCTTTCCTTTTAATAATAAATATTATTTGAGCAAAAAAATCACGCCGATTGCGATGCCAAACAATGCGCAGCCTTTTATTGTTAATAGAAAAGAGTATTTTGCGGGAACTTTCGTGGCCGGTAAAAAGATAGCCCGCATCCAAGATGACAAAGTTGAAGTCCCATGATACGATGCATAAACATAACAAACACCTTCAATACTTTGTAGGAGCGCAGCAATCGTTACACCGGCCAGGGTAACAAACGTTAGGCAAGCGGACAATATGGCCTGAAATCTAAAATCCTTTGCAGACAACAGTAAAGTATATGGAATAAATCCGAAAGCTCCCACTGCACAGCCTGGCAATAAAATTGCAACATATCTTGATATTGTTATGTTTTCAGTGCGTTGCCCCATCCAAATATCAATCATTGGCACACGTTGAAACCAAAAAATCGCACAAGGAATGCTGATTATTAAAAGCAAAGAAAGAACAAACTTTTTCAATGTGGCCTGTGTTTCCTTGAAGTCTTGATTTGCTAATTGTTTTAGAAGTGTCGGTTGAAAATATTGGCTTACTGGTCCAGCTAATATTGAAAGAGGAAGCATACACAACGTAGTCGCCAAAAAATAGGGGGCAACGCTTGCAGCGGATACAAATAAGGTTACCAATGTCTTGTCGAGCTGCATTACTGCCGCCCCTGCAGCAGAAAACAATATTAAAGATCGACCTTTCTTCACTAAAGCGACGCCATCAGCCAGCCAATCCCTAATTACCTGGGGCGCAAAAGCCGGACGCAGATTCAAAAGATCTGTGCAGTACCAACGCGTCACCCAGCAATGGATGGCCGCAAGAACTAACTGAATGGAAATAAACGCCGCCAAAGTTGCAAAGCCGGTTGCAAGAACAAAAGCAGTAGCAGCAGCGCGAACAATTACCCCAACAGCCTGAATGACGCTTGCGGCAGTGTACAGACGACGAGCAAGCATTGCGGAGTAATACAAATTTTGCAGAACTAACAGCCAAAATAAAATTACAGCTGCTAAAAGGGCAAGAGGAGAAATTCCAGGTATCCCACCAAATGCTTTTGCTACCGCAACAACTGCAAAAAGTAGAAAATAGAAACAAGACAAACTAACTTCTGCAGTACGTATTAATTTGCCAAGTTTAGCTGGGCTGGATTCTCCAGATGCAACATCTCTACTAACCAGCGTAGACATACCCAAATCCATCATTACTAGCAAAGCTTGGAGAGACAAGATTACGGCTACGATACCAAATTGTGCCGGGCCCAATAATCTGCTGTAAAAAGGTAGAAAGAAAAAGGCCACTAGCACACCGGATGTTCTGCCAGCGTAAAGCACTGCCATATTTAAAATGGCTAACCTATGTTTTGTCAAACTTCCGAATTTTTTGACTACGGCATTAAAGCGGCGCAGACCGCAGATGATAAATTTTGAGATATGGTTTGTATGTCCTCATCTGACAGCCACCAGCCGCATGGAATAGCAAGAATATGTTCTTGAAGATAGCTGGTGTTTGGCAGGTGGTGAATTACACCTGAACCAAAACCAGAATATACGTCATTTCGATGATGGAGGCTGGAAGCCATCACGTCTTGTTTTTTCATGTACTCCATTACAGTATCGCGATGGTCTACCAACAACAAAAGTACCCAGTACGCGGGTAGAGAATTCAACGGTACCGGCATCACTTGAATGCCTTTTATGTTGCCGACGAGTTGCATCAGTTTTGCAGCGTTACTTTGGGTATCAAGTACTCTGCCGTAAGCTGTAGCCAATTGCGCACATCCAAGTGCTGCGCACAGATTATTCATGGTGAATCCCCAACCAATCTCGGGTACGTTGGAGATTGGACTGATCTCGTTGTTTGGATTGCGAAACGATACTGAATCAATTCCAAAGCGCCTAAGCTTGCGGGCACGCGTGGCCATTTCGTTGCTTTTGCATATCAGGGCACCACCCTCGGTCGTATTAATCTGCCGGGTAGGATAAAACGAATAAACTGCAAAATCGCCATGAGAACCGACTGGCACTGAATCCCGAGACGAATAAAGAGCATTGTTGCAGTCTTCAATCAATGCTAATCCCCGCTCTTGGCACAACACCGCCAGTTCTTTCGCTGGGCCTGGGTAACCCGCAACATGGTACAAAATAACGGCCTTGGTCTTAGGGCTTATTTTTTCAATGAAATCATCCAGATCGATTTCAACGGATTGAGGTTTGACATCTACCCAAACCGGCACCGCACCACATTGGGCAATAGCTGAATTCGTCGACATGCAGGCAAATGCCGTAGTAAG
>JACMQE010000199.1 GCA_014377145.1 Glaciimonas sp.
GAACCCAAGTCGGCCATGGCTCAAGGCCTCGACACTAAAGCATCGCAAGCAACTGCACTTCAAACACTGAATGCGCGTGAGGCCGCGAAAGCTCCCCCATCCGGATTTGGGAACTCGTCGAAAGATGGTGCTTTTACTCCCTCTGCGCAATATTCGCAAAATTCGGCAGTTCTACCTACACAGCAACTGCCTCCGGTTATGCAAGCCCCCGTATATGCTCCTGCTTATAGCGGCGGAGGCGGAAACGGAATTTCATGGGGTAGTGCAGCCCTGGGATTTATGCTTGGAAGAGCAACCAGCCATGATTCTAGTAGGGACTATGAATCAAATCGCCGTCGCGATAATGCAGCTGGTTCTTCGGGAAATAACGACCAATTCAGTGCGCAAAACGGCGTATCGGGAATGACTTCCAATAAGGAATCTTTTACTTCGGCCAGATCGCCTCAATCCACTGGGCTTGCATTAAGCTTACTGAGGATTGTTCTGTGGATACTTCTTCTCAGTGGAACATCGTGGATAGTGTGGCGTCTGTTCTTTAAAAAGAAGGCTATTGTCACTTCATCATCGACACACTATTCTTTACGTTAGGAATGTTATGAGCTGGACTGATTCAATTAAATATATTAAGGGGATTGCCTCTAAGCACGGTGTCGATTCCTTAAAACAAGATTCTCGATCCGATGATGGTTTGCCTCTCGGTGCCAAAATAGGCGGACTCATCACTTTTCAAATTACGCCATTTGTTCGCGCTTCTGGAGCAGGATCATTCGTGTGTACTCCGACTGCCAATGACAGCATCATCCGCTCTATCGGTCACGTCAATCTTGATTTTCCAGGAAATATTTATCGTTACTATATGGAAACTGGAGATGATGAACCAAAAAAGGAAAAATTCCTTCAAGTGGTTATTGATGAGACTGGCACCGTCATCGAAACAATGTACTGCTCATCTATCACGAGATTGATTCCCGAGTCAGAAGACGATCAGAATGCCTTTACTGGTGAAGGTGGCGTCGGCCTTGGTCAACTCACCTATACATTATGGAAAGACCAATTACTTGATTGCGGCTTTTCTGAGTCCGAAATGACGTTAGCATTTAGAGATTCGGATCAACTAGATTACACACGAGAGGTAGGGTCGGGGGAGTACGTGAAACCATTTAATGGCACCGAGGTTCGCATTGACGATGCCCAAGGCGTACATGGTATTGAAGAACAGATTTGGTTCACGCCTTATGTTAGGTCTCTCGCTGATGGCAATCAAGAACACTTGTTGATCACCACATCGGTAGTGAATAGCCGCGACGGGGATTCATCACGACGAAGTATCTATGTTGACTTCATGGTAGGCATTATTCTTGAAAAAGAACGCATTACTATCCAATAATTTTTATTGTAAGGCTGCATTTGCGGCGATAACATTGTTTGGAGAACTTTATGAGTGGTTGGGGACTAACAGCACGCCTTTTAGGCAAACATTTCGAGGTGGTCGGCAATAAACTTTCTGAGACAATTGCTTCTTGGGATCCTGAAACGGCAACCGAAGCCGATCGTGATCGCCTTCAAGCTACATTGATGGAAACCGCACAAAAGTTAGCTTCTGCGCGAGCGTCGTTCGACAAAGAACACGATGACGTTGAAAAACTGCGTACTATGATCGCAAATGATGAAAAGGTAGCAACTTCATTGGGCGACCGCCTCGCGGCCGGTTCCATTTCCGAATCGGCAGTTAGTAAGTTCTGTGATGAGTTAGAAGCTGAAAAGTCACGTCTTCCACAGGAAATTCAGGAAGAGTCGGACGCCAAAGAATACATGGGTCAACTTCAACAGGTTGTGGATGCATTTTCAAAAAGTCTGGCCGAATTCGACGCTCAAGCAAAGAAGAACTTGCAAGCTCTGGCCTCAGCTCAGTCTCAAAAAGATCTTCAGGGCTTGCGCATTGAGCGTCAGGAAGAACTTGATGGCTTAAAAGGTATAGCGGGGCATTCCTCAGCGATGGCAGCGCTGACCAGGAAGGCTCAAGAGGTCAGCAACCAAGCTGCGGGTATGCGTATTGTTGCTGATATCAATCAAAAACCGATCGACGATGCTCAAGAATTGGATAGTATCCGCAAATCTGTCGCTATTGGTGCCACAACCGAATCTGTCGTGGACCGATTGAAGCGACTGTCGGCCAAACCGGATCAGCAAACGGCACAATAGCGCGAAAATTAAGGTAATGCCTTTTTTTCCCGGAAGTGATATTGCAATGCAGTCTTAATATGACGTTTTGACCAAATCCGTAGTGGCCGGTGTATCCAGTCTTGAACATGCTTAGTGAGCAATTGCTTCTTTGGCTCGTGTTTTCTTGCCGCTATAACCAGATTTGGTTTGAATTTTCTGACCTAGAATTTGCTCTGTTATTACGTTCAGCCACAATTAAATACTGTAATAATATTTTAAGGAGTACCCAATGCAAGGTGCAGGTGGATCAGAAGGAGGCGTAGGGAAATTTTTTATTGGTCTATTCATGATGTGCGGTGGCTTTTACATGCTTTTTAACGCCGTCATGGTGCAATCGAGCTTTAGCTTGGGTTACGGCATGTATGGGCTGCAAGCATTTGGCAGCAACGTTAACGTCACCAGTGGCATGATCATGATTCCCTTTATTATCGGTATTGCGATGATTTTTTACAACGTCAAGAGTCTCCTCGGTTGGATATTGGCATTTGGTTCCTTGGGCGCATTAATTTTTGGAGTGATCGCTTCACTACACTTTAATTTACGCAGCATGTCTTTATTTGAATTGATCGTCATTTTGATTTTAGCGTTTGGCGGATTGGCATTGTTTTTAAGTTCGATGCGCAGTCACAGCAAAACGTATATGACTTAACTGATGTTGGTTGATATGGGCGTTGGTGCACTTAAAAGTTGAAGTTAAAAGTACCCCAACCCCTGATCATTTATGCTGGGACTGTCTGACTGCGCACGGAGTTTGGGCGTCCTGCAGAGAGCATGCGATTTAACACAGCAACGCCGATGGCGGCCTCGGTTTGTTGCGCCCCAAATCTCCGTGCACGCAGTCGATGGCCGATGATCGATTTATAACGGCCCATGGTGGTTTCGACCAGAGCGCGCTGGCCATAACCAGTGGCTTTTTGCCACGCCAACCGGCCCTCTGTCGTGATCTTGTTAAGATGGCGATCACGCTGACTTGGCGAACGCGATTCCATGCTGGGAACGGCGGTCTTGCGCGGTGGGATAACCACCTCAATATTGTCCCCATGTTGCGCGATCGTTTGATAAGTGGGCGCACCATCATAGGCGCCATCGGCCATCACTTGATTGATTTCTTCGTCGACCTGATCCAGTAGTGGCCCCACTTGAGATGGGTCATCCGTATGCTGATCGGTGAGAACCTGCGCGACAATCATGCCGGTGTCGGCATCGACGGCCAGATGCAATTTACGCCAGGTGCGGCGCGACTTGGCGCCATGTTTTTCTTCCAGCCATTGTCCTGCGCCAAAGACCTGCAAACCTGTGCTATCAATGAGCACATGTAGCGGTCCCTTTGGTGCTGACGGTGACTTCCTTACCGTCAGTCTCACCGCCCGTCTGCTGACCGTGGTGTGATCCGGTGCCGTGATCGTCAGGTTCATTAATGTCAGCACTGATTCCATCAATCCTTCAGTTTGACGAAGTGCCATTTTGAACGCCGTGCGCAGCATCAAACTCGTCTCAATGGCAATATCCCGATAGCGCGCCTGACCATGTGGCCCGACGCTTTGCCACCGATCTAGTGTGGCATCTTCAATCCACAACGTCAGACTCCCACGCCGC
>JACMQE010000200.1 GCA_014377145.1 Glaciimonas sp.
CTGGAGTGTAGCAAAACCGCTTTTAATTGGCAATAGTCATTGCCAGCACCTATAGCCGCCGATATTGCCACTACAAGAAAATCAGAATGGCAGCGCTAAGTGCTTGATTCTATTGGAGCCGAGAGGGCGAAAAGTCGGGAAATCTGAATTTGGTGTCGAACTCGGGAGCACCCGTCAAAAGGGCCGAGTTATAAACTTCAAAGCCTCGAATGATGTTTGCATCACTCATGGACGCCCCGGAGAAAAGTAGAATGCCGCGTACAACTGCTGAAGGAAGTATTCGCTGCGTGTAATAACTATTAAGCTGCCCACCATTGATCATCGAATCGAGATTGCGAACCATTTCAGCGTAGTAAACGCCATCCCATCCAAAGCCGCCACCAGCAGGTACTTTTTCTCCCCAAAAAAAGTTGAGCAATCCTAGCGCAAGAACTATTAGCAGCATTATTCGATGACTGCTTTGAATTTCGTTCCAGGAAAATACTTTTTATATAATTTTCGTTGTTATAAAAATTTAATTAAAACCAAATATTTTAAAAGTTGAATCGCTCAATCTCGACAACCAACGGCATTTTCCTCACTTGCGTATGAATTGATCCAATATATTCACCCAGCACGCCAATAAAGAATGCCTGAATTGCTCCAAAGAAGAAAAGTCCAATAATAATTGGCGCAGTACCTAATTGGAATGAATTCCAGTAAAGTAATTTAGCGACGAGGAAAAACAACGCGACCAGGAGGCTCAAAAATGCTAGCAGGAAGCCGCTCATGGCCATCAGGCGTAGCGGAATCTTTGAATGATTTGTAATGCCAAGCATTGCAATATCGTACAAAGTATAAAAATTATTTTTTGTAATTCCGTGTTGCCTTCTAGGCTGCTTGAAAGGAACTGTTGCGATTGGAAATCCGATTTCGCACAATAATCCCCTGAAATATGGGTAAGGATCTTGGATGCTGCGCAAAATATCGATGACAACCCTGTCAAAAAGGCCTGCCCCCGTCGCGTTTTGGACTAACGGAACTTCCGATATTCCTGATATCAGTCGGTAATAAGCCTTCCGTAATCCAAACATGATTGAGGATTCTTCACTTTCTGGTTTGATTGCCAGTACGGTCTTAAAGCCCTGCTCCCACTTTTTGATGAATTCAGCAATCATCTCCGGCGGGTCTTGCAGGTCAGAAGCAATCAAGACGCAGGCATCGCCGCTAGACTGAAGTATGCCGTGGTAGGGAGATCGGATATGTCCGAAATTTCGCGCGTTGACGATCAGCTTTAATCGCTTATCTCGTCCAGCAATTTCCTTTATTTTTTCCACCGTTCCATCGGTTGAGCAATTATCGATGCAAATGTGTTCGTAATCGTAGGGCTGAACTGCCATAACGGCAGCAACACGCTGGTGTAGCTCCTCAATGTTATCTTCCTCGTTGTAGCAAGGGGTAACGATACTGATCATTTTTCGCGTCGGCATGTCGTTCATTTTTTAAATACCCAGTAACTCATCAACAGCCAACTCAATACTACGCTTGGCGGAACACATAAGGCTTGCCCAAAATAAGGATCCGTTTTAAAAAACTTAATTGCCAGTTCCAGTCCGATCACATTAACAAAATAAATGATAACGTAAACAGCAATAAACTTATAGTAAATAACTAGCCCACCACCTGTTTTAAACACCAGTTTGCCAATGCTGAAATAATTGAATGTCACGCCCGCAACGGTTGCCATAAGGAGAGCAGCAAAATAAGGAATTTTTGCAAACACTAACAAGGCATAGATTGCGTATCCGACAATCGTATTCATCAGGCCAACGCCGATAAATGTGATTATCTTTGAGTTTAAATAATCTTTTTTTTCAAGCCGGCGATTCATGCCGCAATACCTTTGAATGCATAATGCAATATCGCCTTTGCCTCAATTAAAATACCTTCCGCCGATGTAAGATCAGGCTGGTATTCAAAATTAGCAGCTTGCGTATTTAGAGAGTAGTAATGGGACTTATTGCCCGTTGCATTAACACTGGCGGCCGCTCCTACAATTTCATAACGTAAACCAAAATTTTCTTGCATGGCTGCGAGTAGGCTCAGTTTATCAATTGGTGCCTTGCTGTAACAATCAACAGCGGTATTGGTAGCAGACACTGCAAGTATCGCCGTAACCAATTTGTAAAAATCAGATGGATGCATATAGTCACGCACCATGTAGTCAGACGAAGTCTGCAAAACCGTTTCATCACGAATTGCCCGCAAGATATCGGTTATCAAAAATCGCGCCGACAGATCCTGCGTATGGCTAAAATAGTTGAACACCCGAACATCAACAATCGGCAGATGCGGTAGTGAGCGGTGCCGACATTCGGCGTGCAGTTTGGCAACAGCGTACCAGTCCTGTGGCTGCAAGTTGTTGATCGCAATCAACGCTTTGGTGTTTTCATCGACCGGCTCGTTAAAAGTTGAGCCATAGGCGGCGCCGCTGCTCAGAAAAATGTAACGGCAATCAGGATGCTGGCGCACATAATCCAACGCCAACTCGTCGTATTTAAGTGTTACATCAAAAATTGATGCGCCCATCGCAGTGGCCTGAGCCGGATCACCTACGCCCACAAAATTAATAATGGCTTCAAATTGTTCGTCTGCGTTAAAGGCTGTGAAATTGCCAACCCTGCAGCGTCCGGTCAAGCCAACGCTGGCCAGCCACTGCGACACCGCGTCAGGACGTCGGGCGTACAGCATCAACTCGTGAGTGCCCTGCGCGCAGAATGACAACACCAGATCTTTGCCAATCTGGCTTGTGGCCCCCAGAATGGCTATTCGCATGGTTTACCTAGCCGTCAGAAAATCACGAATTTGTTGCCCGATAGCTGCGCGATCCAACCCGTGTTCCGCCAGTAAATACTCGTAGGTGCCACAGTGATGGGAAAAACGGTCGCGCACGCCCACCCGAAGTATGCGTACCGGCGCAAACTCTGATGCGATCTCAGTAATGACTGAACCCAGACCACCGAGCACAGAGTGTTCTTCAAGTACAACCACCGCCCGGCTCTGCTCACAGATGGCACTTACTTGCTCGCTGTTAATCGGTTTGATGAAGGGGGCACTCCAAACGGCGGCATCAAGGTGTTGCATTTCCGCCAGGTCAATGGCAGTACGCACCAAAGAACCAGTAGCGATAAGGGCAATATCGCCGGCTTTCCCCGGTTTTGCTGGCAACAAGCTGCCCACTTTCAATTGCGGCACAGACGCATGCACATCACCACGGTCCGACTTTCCCATGCGCAGATAGACTGGTGCGTTTGATTGGTAGGCCAGATCCATGCAGGCAGTCACTTCAAAACGATCCGCTGGCGAATAGACTGACAAATTGGGGACCGCCCGCGTACAAGCAATGTCTTCCGTCGATTGGTGACTGGTGCCAAGATGACTATAAACAAACCCGGCCCCATCGCCAATAAAAACTACAGGCAGCTTGTCGTGCGCAACATCTAGTTTGATCTGCTCCACAACGCGCACCGGGATAAAAGCACTTAAGCCGTAAACAAAGGGCCTAAAGCCAACCCGAGCCAAACCTGCAGCCATCCCCACCATGTTCTGTTCGGCAATTCCTGCATTGATGTACTGCGCAGGGCATTCTCTGCGGAAATCATCGAATAGTGCGTAGCCATGATCTCCCGTAAGAAGCAAAACGTTGGGGTCGGCCATTGCCAGGCGGACCAGCGCTTCAGAAAAGGCCGCTCTCATGACGTACTCCCGGCCACCGCAGCCAAGGCTTGTGCATAGCTTTGTTTGTCAAGCCGCGTATAGTGCCAGCTATTGTTGTGCTCCATAAAGGGCACGCCTTTCCCTTTGACGGTTTTGGCGATGAGTGCTTTTGGTGATGTCGAATCACTGACCCAGAGCTGACTGATCGCGCTGTCAATGGCATCTTCGTCATGACCATCGATGGTGAATGCTTCAAAACCAAAGCTTTCAAACTTGGCTTGTATTGAACCAAGCTTGATCACGTCCTCAGTGCGCCCCATTGCCTGATAACCATTCTCGTCAACAATCACCATAAAGTTCTTGAGGTTGTGATGCGCCGCAAAAAGAGCGCCTTCCCAGATAGGGCCCTCATTGATTTCGCCATCACCGACCAACGCGTAAGTTTTTTGATCGGA
>JACMQE010000201.1 GCA_014377145.1 Glaciimonas sp.
CGTATACAACACATCTTTGATCATGCCATCAGGTTTATCAACAGCTGCTTCTGCCAGTTTGAATAGAACATTGGTTTTACCACGCACACGGCGCAAATCATTGAGCAACTTTTTCTCGACTTTGTGCTCAGCAAGGGTGCCTTGCATCCGCAATTGCACAATCAGGCATAGCAGCATACGACATTGGAAAACGTTTAGCCGTCATCGGTCATTGCCAAGCTGTTCAAAAAACGGCACGTCCGGTCAGCTGGGAATAAACCATCCATCCTTACAATCACTGTTTAACCTCATCGCCGTCTTTCAATTAACCAGTAGACTAGACTTTCCCCGTCTCTTTAAAGGGCAGTAATTTTGGCACTGGATTTCAACATTTTCTTGCCAGTGAATTTTTTGTGAATCATTTAGGCTAGTAAGCCTTTCCAGATACATTGGAGCGTATGTTGGGCTGAAGGGTAAATATCAACAGCAGCATTCTTCCACAATAGCCCTGGCGTTGTCACTTACATACCTACCCCGCTTTCATCCAGCATTACATTTTCGATGGCAGCAATCCGGATGATCGACATAACGACCAAAAAAGTGGTCACTGGATAGTTTCCTGAGTGCGGCGCGTCCGGCGGCAGTATGGGAAAATATCCCCTTGCCATCATCAGCCACACGAAAATAATCTGCATGCTTGCCTAGTCTGTCCAAAAGTTTTTGCTATATGGGATTGTGATAAGTTGGAGGAGGGGTAATCGGATTGGTTTCGGCTGTCGTGATTTAGCACGACTTGCGCTTCGCCAGGCAATCTTTTGTATGTGAAAATATTATATCAGCAAAGGGTATCAATAATTCGGTGTAACTGCCCGGCTTCCAATCATTAGTTTCAGGCATTCTTCAAATTGAATAATAAATTGAATCATAGTCGATCACTAATCGCGGATCGGCATAGACCACTTTTTAGCCGCTGATTCGAGTACTACATAAATGCCTTTTACACTAAATTCTCAGTCGAGAATAGCTTACGCTTATGGCTGATGTTTTTCCGTTTTCATATCTGGTGCAAATTCTACTGCTAATGCTTTTAAGTTATCGTGATCCATAAAAATAGTCGATCGTTTGTTTCACCTGCTAAAATATCAAAGATGAGTAGTTACACAATCTTTTTTACATTTTCTACAGCATAGCGTTACCAATCTCGCCTATCAATCAGAAGCTTCAAACACTCCCACACTACAATTTTTCTGCACCTTATCCCAGCTAAATATCTTCCCATTCATTGCCACATAAACTCCATGCGGCAAATACTGCACCACCCCGCAAGCAAACCCGAAATTAAATAACGCATCCGAATTAGTAATCTCATAAGGTATCATTGCCCCAGTGACCACAATAGCTTTGGCAAGGTTACCTGCCCCTAACACCGCTGCCGTCTCCTGCATAGTATCGGTGCCATGAATAATCACAATTGCCTCTTCCTCCGCATTCGCACAAGATGCCAACACACGCCGACGATCAATGTCCTGCATATCAAGTGAATCCAACAACGGTAACTCCTCTAGCTCGATGGCGGAGTTGATACGCGTGCGGGCAATTACTTGCGGCAGATGGCTAGCAGCAAACACCAGCTCGCCCGCTATTTCGTCATAATGTTTATCAAATGTACCGCCGGTGGCGATAACACGTAATGTACGAAGTACCATACGATTTAATTTCCTTTTTTTAGTTCTAGTCGTTATCATTATTAGCCCGTATTTCGGGGTCTACAACTTTACGTGCGCGGCGCCGCGAAAACAAAAAAATCAATAAAAATAGCACAAATGCCGTCGCTCCCATTCCCCACGATAACAAAACTAATATCAGGGGCATGGCGCCGCCCCGGCCCTGTATTTTAACGTGCTCCGGCGTCACCGTTGCCACTTCCGTATTCCCGCGGTATGCTTCAAAATATAATTCTCAACGTGGCAATCTATGTGTCGCTCAAATGCGCGGCAAAGCCGGACATAAATGCTTCATCGGATTTACCGTTGTGATGGACACCATTCAAAATCACCATTAGTAGATTGCTAGAGTCAGATGCGCCAACTGCAATGTTATTAAACAGTGACGGATAGTAACCACCCGCAACCCACCACCGCTAGCGGCGTGGCAACTTGCACAATTTCCGCTAAACAGTTCTGCACTGCCAGCAGCGAACACGCTAGTAGGTATCGGTGCCATCCCACGTAAATCGGCATCGTCCTGCGACGGCGCACCCCAAGCGTAACGCGGCTTCAGATCGCCTTCCCCATAGATCCCCGGCACGCTGCGCAGATAAGTGATGATGGTTTTCACATCGGGATCGGCCAGGTATTGCAGGCTATGTTAAATCGTTTCCGCCATACCGCCGCCAGCGGAGGCTTTGCCGGGAACCAGACCGGTTTGCAAATATTGCGCCATTCCCGCATCTGTCCAGCCGCCTAGTTGCGCGCTGCTAAAAACCAGTTTGTGATTTATGCCAATGGTGATATTGCGCGGGGTGTGACATTCCTGGCATTACGCTAACCCCTCCACTAAATACACTCCCCCGATTTCATTCTACACTTTTTGCTGGATCAGCTTGCCAGCCCGCCAGAATAAGTCACTGGTTAAACGGAAACAGCAAATTGTTTTGCGGCGTCTTCTGATTAATCGCATGTAAGCTAAACAGATAGGCTTTGATTGCCAGTACATTCTCACGCGACAATTTGGTAAACGCGGTATAGGGAAACGCTGGAATAGATGCTCACCATGTTTACCAATCCCCAGAGGCATAGCGTAAATGAAATCGTCATCCATCCAGGTGCCGATGCCAGTTTCTTTATCCGGTGTGATATTCGGGCCATAAATGTTCCCGAATGGCGTTGCTAAAGGATAGCCGCCAGCAAACGGTTTGACTTTATCCACCTTGTGACAAGCAATACAGTCTGCGACCCGCACCAGATATTCGCCACGCTTGATTTGATCGGCATTCGTACTAGCACTGGCATTCGCCGCCGCCATTTCAGATGCAATCTGTACCATCGCATCCGCCGCAATAGTCAGCGCGCAATTGACTGTGCCCGCTACCGGCATAACTGCGCTACTGGCAATGAACAGATTTTCGTGATCATGCGAACGACAATGCGCATCCACCACCGAATCGCGGGGATCGCCGCCAATAATGGTCGCCCCTATGATGTGATTATTCGGCGCAAAATTATCGTCGAATGTCGCCTCGATGCCGCCAAACATCGCGGCGATACTGGCATATGTTTCATGGGTCAGAGCGGCACTTTTTTGACATAATTGTCGATTTCGTAAGTAATTTCCGATTGCGGAATACCCAGCGCGTCGCGCTTCTCGGTTCTGGCGCGGATACGGTTTGCGAGATTTACCAACATACCGTGGAAGCTATTCAGATTCAATGTACGGGCGGCCAGATGGCGGATTTCTGTATCCAGTTTGGTGCCCACTAAACTCTGCTTCAATGCTGCTTGAGCAGCATGATTTGTCTGCGCCATGTTGTTAAAATGCAATTTTTCCCGCATAGTCCGAGCGAAAAGGACCGTCATGCATATCGATTATGGAAGTCATTTCTATCGGTCTGTGCCCCAACCACATATCTTCATTGGCAAGGAAAGTGACACTAGTCCCGGGATGATCCATCAAATTTCGCCAGATCTGATCGGAACTGTTACCACTTTCGTTAGGATACTTATCGTCGATCGATATCAACATCAGTTTCGGAATTTCAATACCATTCGCGGCTAAGACAAAGTATTTTCCAGTCACCCGATGCGTGGCACCGTCAGGATCTTTGTAATATACGGGGCTGACACGATTTGCGCCTTCAACTTCAATTCGATACACAACCGCATTCGGCAGGACTTTGGCACCGACTTTTTCGGCTTTCTCGACTTGAATAATGCCGCCGTACATCGCGGCAATCGGACAAATCGGCATACAGTTATTGTTGCCACAGCAGTTCGGACGGGCATCGTAGACACGACTGTTACGCGCTCCGGCTCGGACACTACTTTGTGGTCATGGGCATTGACAACCGCACTAAAGCGCTGGCTATTCCACGACAGTGGTAAAGGTGTCATCGGATACAGTTGCTTACGCGGCGATCCCAGATCGGTGCTGTCGTTAGGACCCGATATGCCTAGCTCTACTTCAGCCCGGTAATAATAGGGTTCGAGTTCTTCGTAACTAATCGGCCATTTGCGTCCAACGCCGTAGACATCTTTCAGCTTAAAATCGATGGGCAAAAAACGCCACGTAGAAACAACCCAATGCCAGGTAGTCTCGCCAACCGCACGAATATATTGCGAATTGTAGGGCTGCGATCCTTTCTGAATCAAGTAATTATTTTCTGGTGTGTATTCACGATGCGTGAGCATATTTGGTAAACGGATAAGGGGTCATGAAATCATCTTTACTGGCCGTATTACGATAGTTCTTGACGATCCGCCAGCGTTCCAGCTTTGGCCCTGCTTCCAATACTAATACCGAAATCTCGCCTTTGGCCAGTTGATGCGCGACCATGGCACCGGCGACATCGAAACCGACAATAACAACGTCCGCAGACAGGTTATTAGCCATCCTTATATCCCTATTTTCAAGACTGCTGGTTGTATTGGCGTTGATCTTTGAGTGACCTGAAACATCGGCACCACCTGTGTGACCTAGTAGCCCAGGTGGTGCGCCAATAAGCCGGCATTACCACGGCAGCGCGCATCAACGCTTGCTCAAAAGCAATCACTTTTCCTTGCGTACCGCTCTACCCGCCACACCCAGATTTGATGTGGCACCTTGCTCAGGTTTGTACGTAAATATTGCCAGCCCCTTTGCCACTGCCCTAAAAAATATCGTTGCGACGTATCAAAAAGGAGAGCATCAAGACCAGTTGGTATTATTAAAACTCCCCTGCCAGTACCAATATGGGTAGACACAATCAAGTGAAGACGTCACCAAACGTAATCGCGGTCCCGAGCCCACCTCAATATTTACCCACCGGAGCTATTCAATGGCCCACCCTATTATGTACAGGATTCTGTATGCCATCGCGTAAGGCTGTTGCTTTTGTTATTTGCCTGCTTGCTGTTTTGCATGGATTAATTGGTTGGCTGGTTTTACCAGCGTTGCCAGTCTCATCTTGGCTGCAATGGCTGGGCGCGGCCTGGCTGTTGCTGTCTTTTTTGCTGATCCCTGTTGGTTTGCTGACCTCGATGATGCAACGTCAGCCTGTTTCGGATCGGCTGGTGTGGGCTGGCATGTTGGCGATGGGTATGTTTTCTTCGTTATTGATGATGACGTTGTTACGCTAGATCATTTTGCTAGTGGCACCATGGCTAAGCAAGGTATGCCTTCTTTTAATGCTTCGGCAGTACTGCTTGTTGACCACTGCCAGTACGATAGTCGGCTTTTTCAATGCACGGCGGCTAGCCAAGGTAGTCGAAATCGATGTGCCTATCAGGGATCTTCCGACTAGTTTGCATGGATTGACGATTGCCCAGATTAGCGATATTCATGTCGGCCCGACCATCAAGCACGGCTATCTGAATGCGATCGTTGAGCGTGTCAATGGATTGCGATCTGACATCATCGCAGTGACAGGTGATCTAGTTTGACGGTAGTGTTCATCGGTTGGCCCAGCATACGGCAGCGCTGGCGAACCTGAAGTCGCGCCACGGCGTGTATTTTGTGAATGGCAATTATGAATATTATTTAAGCGCAAACGCCTGGATCACTGAAGTGCGGCGTCTGGGATTGAAGGTATTAATGAATGCACACGTCATCCTTCAGCATCAAGGTATATCAATGTTAGTAGCGGGTGTAACAGACTACGGCGAGCATCATTTCGACGAATCACATCGCAGCGATCCGCATCTGGCTATTGTGGAGACGGCGATCCAGAGAACAACTATCGGCAAGACGGCTATCCGTGACGCTAAAACGAAGAGATGCCTAACGGTCCAATATGGGATCAAATTGCTGTTGGCGCATCAACCGCTCTCAGCTGAAGCAGCGGCAGATGCCGGTTTTGATTTACAGCTGTCGGGCCATACTCACGATGGGCAGTTTTTTCTTGGAATTTGTTTGTACCTTTGTAATAATTCTATACTGCCAGCCTACACAAATTGCACGATCTATGGGGTATATACTAGCCGAGAAACCGGCTATTGGGGACCGTAAAAGTGACTCTGGGCACCATCAGAAATTACCTTTTTGCAACTCATACCGCCTAAATAACGCATGCTATTTCATTTCGTATTAAGATTTACGCAAAGTTGTCCCAGCAACGGGCTTGGCAAACCTGCCGACGAAAACAGTACGCTAGGGTAGCTAGGAGTGCACAACATCACTGGGGCGGCTTTGTTTCTTCATAGCAATTGTGACTATACACGGGGCCAACCGCTGCGACAGCAGTCATCTATCGCTAGTTACTATTGTATCGGAGCGGAATCTGAGTTATTCGGCATGTTAGCCATGGCGAGGTCGCACGATCAATGTGAAATCTCCCCAAAACGACCGTTATGAAAATCCTCCATCGCGCTAATAATTTTTGCCCGGGTATTCATCACGAAAGGTCCGTTTGCCACCCCGGGCTATCACCAGGGGCCCGCCCTGAGCGGGCCCCGGGGGGGGTTACCTTTTTTCCCCTGCCGAGACGAGGTGCCCTGCTTGTCGAGGAA
>JACMQE010000202.1 GCA_014377145.1 Glaciimonas sp.
GCCCTCGACGGCCATGACCGAGCCGTCCATTTTTCGGTCAGTCCAGTCGGGGAGCGGCTTGACGGGAAGCGGGGCCATTGGCTTACCAACCTGCAGGCCGATGGGAGATCCGAATGGTGGGACGCCACCATTCGCGCCAGGAGTTACAGCGATTGGCGCATAAGAAGAGTTTCCGCTGACGGGCGACGGCACCGAATTGGCGGCTACGGCCGTGGCGCCTTTTCCTGATGTTCCATTGTCGTAAGTCGGCAACTGGCTCGCAATTGGCTTGACCGCTTTTTCCTCTAATTTCTTGACCGTGGAGGTGCCAAAAAATTGGTGAACTGTCATAGCCGCAACAACAGCAAACAAGACAAATCCAGCAGCAGTTACAAACTTATTTTTTACTTTTTCACCATTGAGCGGCAATCCGTCGTTTTCGTCTTCCAGCGAATTGTTTTCGGCTGCGCGATCCACAGTTGATTTATCGGACTTGATTTGAAAGAATTTCTGCATAAAGCTCATCACAGGGCTCCCTTGATAACACGCTCGACTTGTGGGGAAACCGTCCCGGAAGAATTATCCAGACCACTGTTTAAATCAAAAGACTTATTAACCACAGAGGCCACCAAATCCCCCTTGCGAAGCATTAATTTCGAAAACATGCGCTGGATGACAATCGTATTTCCGTCAACGACATTGCTGTTGATGATTGATTCATGGCCAGCATCATCGACCGAGAAAATTGCTGGAGTATCGCGATTGCCGCTGAATGTCAAAAACATGAACCGACCATCGTCACGCGCTGCTGTCGGGCTAATTTCTTCTGATCCGGCCACCCAATAATCAAAGTTTTGACCGACTTTCGTTGCGTCCAACAACTTGGTTTTGACTTCCGCCAATTTCTGTTTCAAAACTGTTTTTCTGGACTCATTTGCCAAGACTTCTCGCTCCGAGTCCGGGTAATGAAATTTCAGAGAAAAAATTAGGCTCCCATCCGACCATGCCAGTTGATCTTTTATGGATCGGGGCTGAACCACCAAAGCGAATTGATACGTTCTCAGGTTCGTAATAACCGTCAAATTGGTGTCGGCGTTGACGGCCTTGGGCTTGATAAACAGGTGATTGATGCGGGGTTTTATCACCCAGGCCAGATCATCCCCGACAGCCACGTCAACAATGGTTTCATCGTCGGCAAACTGGACGTGGGTTGATACTCCGAAGAACGTCACCAGTTTCACAACGTTCCGAGGGTTGTAGTCAACGACCCGCACGCGTGTATCAAAATCACCTTGAGGGGGTGTTATTTCAGCCAACGAAATAATAGGGACGAACAGCGCGACGAGGAACCAATTTTTAAGCGTCATGCCCTTCATGGCTTGACTCCAGGCGCAACAATGGCAGGGACAGGGAACAAGGCAATGCCGCTTGACGCGGGCATTGCCGGCGCGGCCGGGATGCTCGGTGGCGGTGCAGGCAGGGACGTTGGAATCATTGATTCGGGGTCATTTCGATATTCGAGGACTTGGAAGCCCAAAGGATTGACGGCTCGATCCTTTTCAGACATGGGTGCGCCTGAGTATTTAAATATGATTGTCGCGGCCCAATGAGTTGTTTCTGTTTTTTCTGGGCCGCGATCTACATTTCTTATGTACCTGACCAATGCCGTATCATTTTTGATAAATGATGTGCTAAGAATATTGACCGTGACTTTTGCGTAAGTCCCGTAGATATTCAACGGCGATAATGGGTTGGACGGAACAAACGCAGCCAAATATTTTTGCTGCTCCAAAGGTGCCGACAGCAATCCGACATTTGAATAATATTCTTCAGCCAAGTCCTTGCTGAAACCTTCACGGAAACGGACGTACATTTGCGTGAAATATTTATTCATTGCCTCATCGTAATTTGTCTTGCTGTCTTTCATGGCCTGAACCAGATTAACAATGCCCGTTGAGTTATCGACCCGGATGACGTAAGGCTCAACCGTCTTCAAGGGGGCAAGCAATGACACCGCCAAAACGGCAGCCAAGGCAATCACACCGGCCCCGCTGCAAACGATCCAAGCAACGCGGCGCGACTTGATGAGTTCTTGAACGCGATCAGTTTCCCAACTGCGAGCTTCTTTCAAATAAGCCGTGAATTCGGCTTTTGCAACGGTGCTGCTCATTCAGTATCCTTTTTGGAAATGTCGATCACGGCTGCAGTCGGTGACTCTTGGGTTGGTTTGACCGGGACAGTATTGACGGGCCGGTATTCTCCCCTGACCGCAGGCGGCAGGGGTGGAGTTGATGAGCAGGCGAAAAGCAGCGCCGCTAAAACAAATGGGAAAACCAATTTCATAGAAACTTCTTATAAGACTTGATAAGTAAATCTGAAATTCTCAGTTTCGCATGCGAAACTGGATCGGAGTTCAAGGCTGCGAAACGCTGTTACTTCGACCTGAACTGAGTTTTCGATAGACGCCTACAGCGGCCTTTCCTGCTGCGCGACCCGTAGCCGTTGATGCCTTGGCTAATGTTGATGGATTTGCTTTGTCGAATGCAGCGTCCTTTGCCGCAGTTTCAGCTTTTTGTCTGCGACTGGCTTTAGGGGCTCGCGCCTCTTTAAATGCCAAAGCCACCACACTTAACGAACCCATGGCGACGCCGCCAGCCAGTGCAGACGCTATTGATGGAACTTGGTGCAATACCAGTACCGCGATGATGCAAAGGATAACGATTGGCATAACCTTAATAATATCCGGTAAAATAAGTAAAGAGCCGTTGGTGCTAGTTATATATGAAGAAATGATGCTGGTAAAAACGGATAAAACCGATGCGGTCAGCATCGTCGTGAAGACGTAGTTGATTGCCTGACCTAACCACGCATCGAAAAACTTTTTGGTTGGCTCATATATCAGCAAAAGTATAAATATAGGCCCAACTCCCAATAAAATTGCCAGCCCTATTTTAGATAGTATAAATAGAAATGCAGCATACGAGGTAAGAATAGATCCTGCGATAACCACAAGTAAAGCGACCAGAATCAACCCAAACGAGGGTACTACCGTGGCGTTAGCCATATCCCACAAAGCGAAAGCGGCATCAAATATATTTGAAAGCGTTGTATCCAAATAATTTACACTTATATCGACGGGGGCGGCGGCGGTTCCAGAAACCACAGCTGCTAATGCATTGGGTGAGTCCCAAAGGAATTTACTTATATTGGTGTTATACAGACCTATATTGAGAGCAAATCCCACGATTGCAGAAAGACGGATCATTCTGAACGCGCCATCGTAAACAGGTTCTGAGATCACCCCACGCATCATTGACCAGCCCCAAAACGTTACATAAATAATAAGTAAAGTGGTTGCTACGGGTTTAATTGATGCAATGACATTTGTGGCAACAGTGCCGATGTTAACTAGCAGAATCGCATCTACGTGCGAAAACATATCCGCGAATAAATTAATTGCCATGATGTGGCGCGACCTTACGGCTTAGGAGCAACGCCGTGCATAAAGTCGTATTCCATTGCCTTCCCCACAGAAATGCACGTTTCGCTGTTTACTTTTCCGGGGCAATACTTCTTCAGAAATTGCAGCATTGTTATCCGCACTCCGTCTACTTTTGGATTGTGAACGTCATCCAGTTTTGGCACCCCATCACCGCAGGCTGCGAAAAATATGACGGGCACCACGCAAATAAGAACTTTGAAATTCATGTCGATATATCACTTTTATATTAATTTTTTGCTGTGAACAAGACTCAGAATCTAGGGATTGTCCCGTGCGCGGCTTTTATCGCAATTTCTGCCGCCTGTTGTGCCGCAATGTCTTTCTGAGCCTGCGCCAATTGACCGAGCATAGCTAATTTGATCGACTCGTTTTGCATCATTACTTGTTCAGCTTGAATTCTGGCCGAAAGATCAGCTATATCTTTGGCGTCCGGAGAAGTATTAACCTTGTCAAGAAGAACTTGAATTTTTGCAAACCGGGCTCCGGCTGCGTTATATCCTGCTTCCATTGTTGCGCGATTCAATGCAGCTTGATTCGCACTATTATTAAATAATTTGGCAGAATCGGTATTACTACCAAGTTTTGTATTGCTTATGTCGTATACCGTGGCCGCAGATCGCACGTTGCCTGAGTTGCCATAACCGTTATTTAAAATGGATTGATAGTTACTCGGCAAATACTGACGCATTGACGGATCGTTCACCAAGTCGCCCATGTTCCTAGAGCCGTTCATGGAGGTGTACTGCTGCGCCATTTGTTGGTA
>JACMQE010000203.1 GCA_014377145.1 Glaciimonas sp.
CACGCCCGCCATCACCACCGGCTCACCGGCAGACTGGCCACGCCGCGTCAGCGTGATGCCAAGCAGGCGTGAGGCTTTTTCAGCATCTTCAAAAAATAGTTCGTAAAAATCTCCTATCCGAAAAAATACGAGTGTCGTTGGATGCTCGGCTTTAATACTAAGATACTGCGCCATTCCGGGGGATATTTTTGCTTTTTCTACGGTCATTCGATTACCGCTCGCACGTTATTAGTATGATGGCGTTTTTTAAACATTTTTTCTCTTTCAACATATTGTCAGATTTTTACTTACCATTGGTTGAGCATACGCACGTTATTTTTCATACTATCGCGCTCATTTATGTAACAGCAGCCCGATGAATTTTAAACGCTTTAGCGCAGATACTACACTTTTAGCCAATCAAGTACGCCAACACCAGCTTTCCAACCAGACGCAAAACAACCTATCAATAAATAGCCTCCATTAGGAGGGGCTTCCCAGTCCAGCATTTCTCCAGCGCAAAACAGCCTTGGTAGCGTCTTCAGCATCAAATTTTGGTCTAAGGCCTCAAACGTGACGCCACCCGCGCTGCTGGTGGCTTCGTCTATAGGTCTAGTGAAAGTTAGCTTGATGGGCAATGCCTTAATGGCCACGGCGAATTTGAGTGGGGAGGAGAAATCGTCGATAGCGAATTTACGTAATAATTCGACTTTTACACCTTTTAGGCTCAGCCTACTTTGTAAATGGCTAGACCACAAACGTGCCCCGCGAGGGTGCGAGACTCCATCAAGGACACGTTGTGGCAACCAATCCGGAATAGATCTAGATGGAGTCGCACGCTGCCATGGCTAGCGATACGATCCCGCAGACGTGCAGATAGCGCATAGATCAGACGGCTTTCCACACCATTAGCGCTAAACACAAATTCGCCCTGTTTGCGAAAGGTGTTGGTTTTATCGGTGCTGTCATCAAAATCGGGCAAAGTAATAGCGACCGATTTCAAAATGTGACTTTAGACCGTCACCGGCCGAGGATAGCAACCTTACTTTTACAAGACAAGCACACCGACCTGAAGTTAGCAGAAAAATCGTAATGGACGATATGGTATCCTTTGCAAGGAAGTGCACAAATACGTTTCAATATGGCGAGGAAACCCCGAGAGCATTCTGAATTTTATCCGATATCCAACAATATGAGCGAACGGCATTTCATGGGTACAGCTGATGGCGTTGGGAAGTCGATATAAGAACAATTTAATCCAGCGTTGATGCAAAAAGCGAGTGCAATATGCGAAATTGCTTTAAATCAGATTTTGTTGGTTCGACATTTGGTCAAAGCGGCTACTAATCCAATGCATATTTCGCATAGCAGCGACAATGCCGCCGTCCTGTTCAAGGCACATTGGACTGATTGTTTTGAAACACATGCGTCACTTAAAAAATCGCTTGAAGATTTTGACAAAATTCCATCTTACGTACTCGATCCGGAAATCGATCCAATGAAGGAGGTTTTTTAATATGTTGTCACTTTAAATGACGATGACTAGAATTGCATGAATGTCGCTTGCCAATGTGAAAAATGTATAAAAACGCGTCATTGGCGCGTTTTTACGTAAATCTTTATTTTTACTTGATTCTTTTTCATACGGGCAGTCGTGGTTTCTTTGCAGCCTATATGGCAGAAAAATTTACCACCTAACGTTTCAACTAGCTGATATCACGAACCGCCCCACGATCTGCCGAAGTCGCAATAGCTGCATAAGCTTGCAATGCCTACGAGACATAACGCTGACGATTTACCGGTTTCCAGGCATCTTTATCTTTGGTGTTCAGGGCCACACGTCGCTGTGCCAATGCCTCATCGTTGATGGCTAAATGAATACGTCGATGAGGAATATCGACTTCGATAGTGTCACCGTCCTCAACCAGACCAATTGCGCCGCCTTCAGCTGCCTCAGGCGATGCATGACCAATCACCAGACCAGACGAACCGCTGGAGAAACGTCCATCAGTAAACAAGGCGCACGACTTGCCCAGACCTTTCGATTTGATGTACGAGGTCGGATATAGCATCTCTTGCATGCCCAGCCCACCTTTTAGTCGTTCGTAACGAATAATGATCGTGTCGCCAGCCTGGACTACGTCGCCCAGAATAGTTTCTACGGCCGCATCCTGGCTTTCAAACACACGGGCTTTACCAGTGAATTTAAGAATACTTTCATCAACCTCAGCAGTTTTGACAATGCAACCGTTGACTGCCAGATTGCCGTACAACGCTGCCAATCCACCATCTTGCGAATAAGCGTGTTTTTTATCCTGGATACAACCGTTGCTGGGCTAAACATTTTATGGACAGCTGGATCTTGGGTTTGAGTCATGTCATTGTTGGCGATTGCTGCTGCCAGATCTTTACTGTGGATGGTCGGGCGGCGTAGTATCCAGCAAACTGGCGCGTGCCAATTCGCCCAGAATACTGATGATGCCGCCAGCACGATGAACGTCTTCGATATGATATTTATCAGTTATCGGCGCAACTTTGCACAAGCAAGGTACGTGACGAGAGATACGATCGATGTCTGCCATCTGAAATTCAACTTCGGCTTCTTGGGCCGCTGCCAATAAATGCAAGACGGTATTGGTCGAACTGCCCATTGATACGTCCAGCGTCATGGCATTTTCAAATGCGGCTTTATTAGCGATATTGCGTGGCAGCACCGAATAATCATCTTGCTCATAATGGTGCTTTGCCAGCTCAACAATCAATCGGCCTGCGCACAAAAATAATTCCTTGCGATCTGCATGGGTTGCCAGGATCGTCCCGTTACTCGGCAAAGCAGGTCCTAGCGCTTCAGTCAGGCAATTCATAGAATTAGCCATAAACATGCCGAAACAAGAACCGCACGTTGGACAAGCAGCATGTTCAATTTTAGCTCTATCACCATCGCTGATAGAGCTATCGCCCGCCTTGACCATCGCATCGACCAAATCAATTTTGATGATTTTTTTGTACTTGATATTTGACCAGGGATAGCTTTTTCAATGATCTTGTCGCAGTTCGAGATACACACCATCGCATCTGCGCAATGGGCATTGACCATGTATTCAACCGAATCGGCAATCAATTCGCTTGAGGGCAACGAATACAACATGCCGCCATGGCCTATCGCGATGCCATCATCGACCGCAATGGTATTAAATTCTTTGGCAATGCCACCGGCAGCTTCGATTTCGCGCACGTCCATTTGACCGAGGTCTTTCAAATGGACGTGACCCGGCACAAATTGCGTGAACGAGTTGACCATGGCAACGATTGGCTTATCAAGATTACCATCTTTCATGCCATTGGCGCGCCAAAGAGCGCGGGCGCCGGCCATATTGCGACCGTGGGTGGTGTGGTACGTGAACGATATTCGGACATGACTTCAATCTCCTGTAATATAAGAACTTGTTCAGGTTCTTATAAGGTATGTAGGTATATTTAATATCTCAAAATAGCACTTGATAGCTATCAATCTGCGCGTAGAGGCCCCTGCCCCTATTGCTCTGTCAAATATATAATTTATACTTAATTAAGACCTTTTGTATATGAGTTGACTAAGATGATAGAAAAATGCCCGACGGATACAGCCTCCTAGCTGCTTGCGTGGACAGTTATCTGTGTAATGCCTTCGTCGGCAAATTTTATTAAGCAAGTTGCTGTATAACGTGCGACAAT
Organism: Glaciimonas sp.; assembly: GCA_014377145.1. The sequence goes on from JACMQE010000203.1 coordinate 3,694, forward strand.
CTCAGTAAAATGTTAAAAATATATCAATAATTATTCTATATATTATTGATATTAGAAATATATTCTAAATAACTTCTCTTTGTAGGAAAAACTGGAACTATTTTTCTAGGCTAGCAGCTTAAAATTGCTTCTGGCAATATCGCCAGATCGGCCAGGGAAAAAATGTCATCACTTAACTCCTCAGTCACAATTTCAAGTGTAATTCCACCGATTTAAAACCTAATTTGTCCAGATTGGCTGTTTTTGCACTCCAACTACGCGCTCATTCGAAAAACCCATCACCACGATAGCGGCCTGAACTGGCCGAATATTTAGGGTCGCAGCCGCTAGTGGAACGCGTATTGCATCCTGCATTGCCATCTGACCCAGGACATCAAATCTGGAAGCGAGATTTTTTGGGTGGGAGCGGCTTATTTACCCTCGAATTGAAATCCATAGGGCATCCTGCGCTGGTGCGTTTTTTTGAGAGTTTGGAATTATTCGGTATCGGCTTATCATGGGGCGGTTATGAGAGCTTGGCACTGTCGATCGATAAACTACCAACCCGCGTAGCATCGCGTACAACGTATCAAAATTCCTTGATACGTATTCACGTTGGCCTTGAAAATATTGATAATCTGAAGCATGACATGACGCGCGCGTTTAGCTTTATGGCAGCTGCTTGTTAGCGGCTGTTAAAAGTTACTCAACCTTGATATAACTCAATGACAACGCTATAGTATGCTTAATCTGCTCCATAGCAAAGCTGGCGTTAACATCGAACAAGGCGTTCGATTGCATCAGTTTCTGGTATCCCTTTGTCGTAAGCAGCGATTTTCGGTACAATTATCTGCGGAAGATAGTTGATATTGACGCTCATACGGTAAGATTTTATTATCTCTGGAATCAAGTTTACCGTCGTACTGAATTGTTAATACCAAGCAGCATTATGCTGATGGTATTAATCGAGACAAAGACCGTCACGCCGACGTTCAATTTGTTGGTATCCAGCAAAGCTACCCGACGCAGCAGATAGCCTTCCTCTTCCAATTTTTGAATCTGACGCCAGCACGGTGTTAATGATAGGTCCACTTTCTCGGCAATTTCAGCTACCGAGACAGTCACATCCTCTTGCAGAATTGCCAGTATCTATTTTATCCATCTTGTCGATTTCATTACGTATCTCGTTACCTATTTTGAACTTATATTCAATTTATTTCATCATTTTTAAAAAACGTTTTTCGACTAATTTCGCATTAAAAGCACATGCCACATTGTGACCGTAATTAGGAAAAATTCCAAACCAAAATTTTTGCGTCAAACCATTGAAAAGTTAAGAGGTCAGGTAAAGCGACTTCATTTTGCGTTCGTACTATTTTTCTCGGTTTCCTTTGATATGCTGGCAAAGCCAAGGCAGGGCACCGAATCAGGTTTGTATTTTTTGAACACTTCAGCAGACAGAATGCAGTCCCAAGGCAATCCGGCATACTTAGCCATGTTGGCCAGCAAGCCGATATTCCCGGTAGAAAATGAACAAATAGTGTAATTTGATTTACATCGCGTTAAGCCCTCGATAGAATCCAACCGTGCATTCAGCCGGTGCCATACTTTGTTTAGCTGGTGTTTCTGTGTGTCGTCTAATCTCATGATATTAAAACGCTGAAGAAGATCGTCTAAAATCAGATGATGCACAGCATCAATCAGCGTCCATCCCAACTCGCCTACTTTACCCGTTGCATAGCGAGTTTATAACCATCCCGCCGCTCTCGCACAGGCGACCAACTCGGTACCTGAAGACCTAGAAGTGTATGACTTGGATGGGTGCACTAGGAGCGACATCGCAAGAAGATTCTCCGCTTCTTGGGGCTACGCCGCCCGTCGGGTGAAGATTTACAGCGGTTATGCACATGACTGACTGCGGATATCTTACTAACACTAGGCGTACCTTTTGCACGCTTACAAGAATTGGCAATCGAATGGTTCGCTCAACAATCACTCTCTCCGCTAGATCCTGCGCCATTAAAACGTTTGTTGCAATCCACAATGCATGCTTTTGAAAAAAAATTATTTCAATCTATCAATAACTACTAAGCAAGCGTTGAAAATAAAGCTTCCATTGATGCGCTATTGACGGTCGAAGAACCCAATATAGATGCTGAAAACAACGCTGTGGTAAACAATGGCAACGCGAAAGCTGGCGACCTTGGTTTGATACACCTTAAAAGCGATGTTGGTCCGATTGGCTTGGATAGTGTATTAAAAGCGCTCACCAAATTATCCCGGATTGGTCAGCTGGCTTGGCTAATGCAAGCATTATCTGCATTGCCGGCGAAGTGGTTACAAAAAATACCATCGCCGAACCAGTACCGAATCCAGCTAGGAATTGCGGCGCCATCCACGGGAAATACACTACGCCTTGGTGGCATCGTATTGCTGGCAACGACAACACGAATCATACATGCCTTGATTGATTTGTTGATTCAGGTTATCCACAAAATTGGCACCCTTGCTGAGCACAAAGTCGAGAAAAAGTTGCTCAATGATTTGCGCCGTGTGCGTGGTAAAACCAATGTTCTATTCAAACTGGCAGAAGCAGCTGTTGATAAACCTGATGGCATGATCAAAGATGTGTTGTATACG
>JACMQE010000204.1 GCA_014377145.1 Glaciimonas sp.
AGCATTCAGATAACCTTCAGCTGCCAACGGCGAACAAGTCAATATCATGTCAGCCAGTGAAACTTCCTCATTTTTACGACGATTAATTTCCGCCAGGTACGGAGTAGGCTTAACCACCATCAACTTAGCACCGGCAAGGTGATGCAGAGACGGGGCGTCGAGTATGCAGCGCGCCCCTATGGATTTAGCCGCACGAAATGTATGGAAAGCTGCATTTTCATAAGCAACCACCACCCTGGGCTTCAACCTGGCAATATGCTTGGCGACCCACCAGTCAAATAAATGGAACACGCGGTGCGCGTAATCTTCACGGGAAAACCCAGAGGGAAGAACAGAGCCGGCACGCAGCAAACCCTGGAAAATGATCGGGTGCCGTCTTAATTCGGGTGGAATCGCAACTGTTTTAACTCGCTGGGAATATGAAGCGGGCAACCAAAATGGCAGTGGCTCCCCCTCACTCAAAACCGGAACACCCGACCAAAATGCACTAAGCAAACTGCGCTCATGCAAAGCCCAGGCTAGCTGGTGAGCGTGTTGCAAACCGGGGTGGGAAACGAATACTTCTTTCAAACCAACTCGCTGTTGATATTTGTCAAATTGCGTCCAATCCATGCCTCAAAAGGGGCATTCGAAAGAACAGCAGAGTAGGCAAGTGCCCTTGTTCGTTGCACACTTTGCACGGTAGAGGGGTTGCCAGTGACTACCGCATAGTCGGGGACGTCCCCTCTTACCACAGCACCTGCACCCACGACCGCACCTTTGCCAATCAATACGCCGGGGAGAATAATGGCATTTGTGGCGATCCAGGCATAGTCACCTATCGTGATAGGACTTTTTTTATAGCTCCACTGCGGATCACTCACACTATGTGAAGCCGTCAGTAAAACGGCACCGTCATTAATTACTACACAACAACCTACCTTCACCGTATCATGTAATGAAATTTCACATTTACCCAAAGAGGTTTGATCACCAACGGTTAAATTGTACAAATCGCCTTGTATTCCGGCCTTTCCGAGAACGACCAATCGACCAATCTGGGCGCCCTTTAACCGAAAGAATAATGGTCGAATTAAAAGTCGGGCCAACGCAAAAAAGAGCAACAATCGTTTTGTCATGACTACTAACCAGCGCCGCAGTTGGTTCGGCTTTTCACGATCTGGCCATAGGTAGGCAATATCGCTTAACACACTGCACCTGCTTCACTCAAAAGTCGCTTGAGGGTATCAACATGCGCTATGATGCGGTGAGGTTGATACCAATTCCAAGCCGCAGATCCAATATTTCGGACCATGCTGTGTTGTATAGCCCCCAGAGGTAACCCAGCGAGATAGTGGGTTCCCATCATCAGTCTATCAGATGGTGCATAGTGTTTGGAGACCAATATGGGGCACACGCCGTGCGCGCAGTAAGCAGCGAATACACCGCTTTTCGCCACATAATCCACTGGATAAGACAGGATCCCGAACGCTGCATCTGCAAGTATTTTACTTACTTCTGCGGATTCCAACCGCCCATGTTCTATCACACCAGCACGCTTAAGTATGGCGGAAATTGAAGGCTGATCAATGGCAGGGCCGATGTCGTGCAGCTCAAGCCCTCTATCGCGCGCCCATGAAAACAAGGCCTCGCCAACGGCGCGATAGGTTGCCATCCGCAAGCCAGCGCTACCAAACACAACTATCTTGGGAGCGCGCTCGGACGAGTAAGCTTGCATCTCACCCACATTGGAAAAAACGGGCAACACGGCGTGCGGCTTTTTCCCAGAAAATCGACGCAGCCACTGCGCAGAACCCTCACGACTGGTTATCCAGAAATCTGATATTTCAACGACGCGTCGCGCAATGTGCCTTTGTGCCGGTGAAAGCCAAAAGGCAGAGCCCCAGGGTGGACCGAACGCGTATAGTTCATGAAAGAAAACACCGAGAGTTTTAATGCTTGGTCGATCAATTTGGAGTTTATTAAGCAACCAGAGTGGCGCACCCCGTTTGGCGTACCCATAACCGGAATATTGCAAATAGAGACATTCACTAGATAGCGAACTGCGTACAAGATCGTTTTCTAAATCTGCATGCCACACCAAAGCAACAGCCATCTTTTCAGCCGCTAAATTCGTAATCAGCTTATCTGTATAATCAGCTACTCCGCCGCGGCCTCGTGGGATTATAAGAGTTATGGCGGCTGTTTTATTCATTGTATTCGTTTCAAATATTTCGCCGGTATTCCACCCCAAATCTCCCACTCTGGAATATCCTTGTTTACAACGCTACCAGCTGCAATTACTGAATTCTCTGAAATAATAACTCCTGAAAGGATGCAGGCATTTAAACCAATCCACGTACCGGCCTTAATATTAATAAAGGCGTTAATAGTCGCGCACTTCCTATTTTCTATATCTTTACCATATAAGTGATTGGTGTCGCTAATCCGTACACCCGATGCAATTAAGCAATCTCGTTCAATTATGAGATCGCTAGCAATTGATATATTAACATTATCACCAATGAATGACGTTTGACCTATAACACATTTGCTGTCAGATTTTTTGATTAGTTTGACATAATCTTTAATTTCAACTTGATTTTCAATACTTATAAATCCAATATCCGACCATATTCCATCAATCACAAGACTCATTCCAATTCCAATTCGTACATTATCACCAATTTTCAATTGATGAGGCCAATTTATACTGAAATTTTTGCCGATTGTCACATTGCTTCCAATTTCAATGCCCTGAAGACGCAGTCGATTAATACGTAAAAAATTTACAAACCGCGCCTTGTGAGCCCACAGGCGATAAAGAAGTTTTGCATAAAACCGGGATTTAAGCATAAGTCTTTAGAGTAGATTCCATTACTTTTTCAAGTTCACTAGCATGATTTTCTAGCGTCCACTCTTCGGAAATTTCCTTCCCCGCATCACCAAAACTCCTACACAACTGCAAATCGTTGAGAAGGCGCTCTATCGCTTGGCTCAATCCAGAAATATCTCCGGGACTCACTGCAATACCATTTACTCCGTCTCGCAACCAGTCTTCGACGCCCCCCTGATGGTAGGCAACGATCGGTTTACCCCATGCCATCGCCTCAATACCGACCCGACACAAGGTCTCACGCAACAAGGAGGGAACAACACACAGCGAGGAACTCGCGTAAAGCGCCTGAATATGATCATAATGAACGTGCCCTAAAATATCTACCTTGTCCCTAATTCCATGTTCAAAGGCAAGCCCTATCAAGCGCTCTTTCTCTGGACCATCACCTGCAATAATAAGTTTATAAGGTTTAGTAAGCCTTCCACAAGCTTCAATCAAATGGTGAAACCCTTTAAATGAAACCAAGCGACCTGCAGCAAAAATAACTGGCGCTATAGACACTGGGTTTACAGTAAAGTTTTTAATACAGTTATTATCAATAATTGGCTCAGGTACATATATAACACGGTCACCGAGTTCAAAATCACGTTGAATTTCATGCTGATGTGCTCGGCTTACCGTGATGATCCGAGAGTATTGATTAAGTGAATTCACTACTTGTGGATATGAATAAAGCAATTGATACGCAAATCCTCGCATTGACCAGAGTTGTCCACCACCAAGTGTGCCGCAATCGTCGTGTAGATAGCCTTTGACGCAACGCTTTATTGATGGTGAAGACTGACATGCTCTCTCATGCCGCCAAAGGTATTTAGCACCATTAGGACACAGAGGCACATGACGGGTGAAGAGTGTGGGGACTAATCCGCATATGACCGCCGAAACCTCTTGCCTGCAATTCATGTGAACATGCGCAATATCGATCTGGTTTTCGCTTATAAATCGAGTAATTTTATTCAAATCAACTTTTGAAAGAAAATTAAGTCGAGGTTTAACCTGAAATGCTTCAGGATATCCTAATTGGTCGGTATAGTAATCAAGAGCAAAGTCTTTTTCCAAGTTATGTAGTAGATAAACTTGGTGCCCTCTCCTCGACAACGCCTGGGCTGAAGCATGAGCTGAAAGTTCGGTTCCAGCCATTTGCTGGTGATCGAGAATCTTCAGAATTTTCATTGCGAAGAAAATTTCCGTTTAAGCATAGGCAAAAGGGTAGTGCAAGGGTAAAGCAGTACGCGTAAATTGGAGTAGCGATGAACAGGACGATGATCTTTCCAATCTTTTTCCGACCTTCCATCGAAATAACGCTTCCTGATTACATCAGCATTAGCTCTTGCTGTTTCCTGCATGGTTGAGCTTTTATTTTCAGCGTAACAGCGAAAACAACCTTGTAAATGTGGAATCGTTGCGATTTTAAAACTGAGATAAATACGGATAAAAAAGTCTACATCCATGGCGAAGTGTAATTTCTCATCTAGGACGCCAATAGTCCTATTAACAGAGGATCTCCAAAAGACCGTTTCCTGGGCTATTGTGTAACCGTTACGCGGATTGTACGAAGTTGGAAATGAAAACCCAATGACATCAGTTTTTTCATTGATCAGCATTCTTCCGCCACTCACCATACTAATATCTTTATTGTTGTTCAAAAAAGAAATGGCATTGCGAAAACTCCAAGGCAGATAGATATCATCACTATTTATCCAACCGATTATTTCGCCGTTAGCCATAGCTAAGCCTTTATTAATTGCGTCCGCCTGGCCTTTATCCTTTTCGCTGACCCAATAGGCGAGTCGATGCTCATATTTTTTTATTATCTCTACGGAGCTGTCGGTACTACCGCCGTCGATAACAATATATTCAAGGTTAGGATAGTCTTGATTGAGTACAGAGAGAATTGTTTCTTCCAGAAATTGCCCCTGATTATAGCTTGGTGTAATAATAGTTAGTCTGGGGTATTCCTTTAAAAACTTTCTATTCATCCAGCGTTGAAGAAATGTTTTATTTCTGGGCCAAGGCTTCATACGTCGATATTGTAAAAGTAAGGGTTATTA
>JACMQE010000205.1 GCA_014377145.1 Glaciimonas sp.
ACCACACGACAGAAGCAAATCTTCACAACTGGATCAAGAAACGCGCTCTGAAGAAGAGCACACTCCATGTGCTGCAAATTTGGGGGTGCACCATGATGAGAATGCTATGAAACTTTAGTGCCGTTTGTCGAAGAATACCCTATTATCGGTACGTTTTTATACGAAGCAAAAAGCCGTGACGCAGCGCTTGCCCGCAACGATTGCGGCTGGAGCAGAGTTTGCTATGCCGAAGATGAAATAAATTGGTAGACGTTAGATTCCTTGGAATCTGGCAGAGAATCTCTCGTATTGAAGGTGCCCCCTGCTTGAAAATTTTGCACGATCATTTAGCGCAGCCAGTTTTTCAGCAATATTACAGACAAATGTCCCCCATAAACATTGATGTTTATGGGATTTTTTTATTTTTTCCACCAGTTTCTTGGTGCCCACAGAGGGACTCGAACCCCCACACCCTAAGGCACATGGACCTGAACCATGCGCGTCTACCAATTCCGCCACGTGGGCTTTTTGTTGCTAGTCAGTTAAGGCTAACAGCAATTGCAAGGCACAAATAATAAGGGTATTTGTAGTTATTGGTCAATCAAAAAGTGGGGAAATTTTGATGTTTTATGCTACTTTGCTATGCAGGGCCTCTGTGCGTTAACATTCGTTCCTTGATATCTGTAGTAGCGAGCGGCGATCTGGTTGCGCCCCTTGTGTAACCTCGAAGTAGCGCAACTGTCGCACTCATCATCACCAGTAAATGTAAAAGTAGTGTTGTCAGCATTCCACGCCATCAAAAAATAGGTCCGTGCAATGGTTGCATTCACGGATCTTTTGACTATTTTCTGAAATTCCTCATCTTGGGAATTTCCTATAATCAGACATCGAGATTCCGACACAATACTTGCTTTAATCGGTCCTTATGCCCCTTTTATCCCTGCAAGTCCCGCATCTCAGCGCCCATTTGTTTTAAATCCAGCGGTAGCACAATCCCCTTCACATTCCCGAATAGCTAGTGAACTGGTGGGTAGTGGCATAACGCCGGTGGTATTATCAGATGCAACTGGCATTGACTTTGGAGTAGAGGCCTACGAGGATAGTAAAATTTATGTGAGCTTGCCGCACCATAAGTTTAGTAGGGTATCCGAAGTAGTTGTTGCCAGGCAAATGCCTATGGATGATGGGCTTGATATATTGAGCGGGAAAATAGTAGTGCCAAATACCGGGTTCGTCGAACCTCAGTCGATATCCCATGCAAGCATCTCTTAACGTGGACAAGACAGGAATGCAGGCGCAGAGGCCCAGTCCGGAACAGTTGCAGTCGTCCATCAATAGTTAAGGAACAGCACGAGATTAAGCTGGTAATACCGCTCGAACCTAACAAAAATAGTGGCGTTGCGCCATCAATTGTTACTCGCGCGTTAGCGCTATTGGTAATGGCCTCGGGGCTAACCGGGGAAAGCAATGTTGATATTGTTGCCCAACAAGAAAATAGCACGATCCAAAGTGCCTCTAACCCAGCTGGGGAGTGGGGGAAGTGTTGGTGCTAAATGACCAGTTCTATAGCAAGATTCAGCGTGAGCAAATAGGAAAGGCGGTACGAACCATGCCCGGTTCCAAAATGTTGTGTCGCAACTTAAACGATAGTTAGGTGTGCCCTGGGGTGATATCAGATTTACACAAGATGATATCAAAGAAAACCGATGGCAATATCCAAACTTGTCCCGGTACCCACGCTCTTCTAAATCCGACTATCAAAGCGTTTGGCGCAGCATGTATTTTGCTGAATGCCAAGTTTGATCATCCCTTTCTCAGTGAAACATTTGATGACACCTTCGATGTAGATTTGGATACGCAGATTACGTCAAAATGATGACGCGACGCGGTATAGCGGGGCTCTTAAGCCTGGACGTCAAGGATTTTGAAGGCATCTTCACGAATCATCTTACTTTTGAAGATTGTTCTAAAGGTATGGTGGTACACGCCGTTTTCGACAAAAACTACCTCTCACAAAACGCGCTGAGGCTCGCTGAGGCTACCAGAAATTTACTCAATGATATCCATCATAACGGTTTGGATTCTCTCTTAAAAAAGAGCTATTTCAGCTTAGTGATGCCCGTAATGGAAAAGGCGGTGATGAGCTGTGAGTTCATTACTAAAAATGGTCTGCAGGCGTTTACAACAACAATCTGGAGACAGCAGCCCGAAGGAATTACCCTGGCAGGGGTGGGTGCAAGTGTTTTGTATATTGGTCGTGCACCTGACCATCATAAGGCGGATGGATCGTAGATTATATTGGTATTAAATGGAGAGGGCGCTCCCCTCGGTTTTATGGAAATTTCTAACCTATTGAACTAGAGTCGGTGCATGTTGCCCTATAAAAGGCTGTTAACTTTTCTTAAATTGTGGTTATATTAGTCCCGTCCCCGATTAACGGACTTGTAACTTCTCGCCGAAGCTCCTATTCAGCATTATTTAATAAGAGGCGGCAGGAAATGACAACGCGACGTTAAAGCCTGAGCGATGTGCAATGGGAGAAAATGAAAAGGCTCTTTCCTGCGAAAGCAAGAGATGTCGGCAAGATAGCAAAAGACATCGTTTTTCTATTCTCCCCTCCCAAAAAAATTGCACCAACATTATTAGTGCCGACGGAGAGACGCGAACCTCTACACCCTGATGGACCTGAACCATGCGCGTCTACTCATTCCGCCATGTGGGCTTTTCAAAAATAAGCGTTGACCTATATTCTGAGAAGAAAAAGATTATAAATGAACCCTAAAATAAGTCAATTCAGGCCTTTGGATGGAGGAGATTTGTCGCGATGTAAAGTAGCTAGCTAGGAGAATGTCCCTATCCTCCGTTACACTAAGCATTGGTTGCAAGTCTTAATAAGCTCGAGCCTTATGCATTCCCGGTTTTACTCTTAACAACTATTCCCACAACGCCTCTTGAGCCAATATTCCTACACCACCCCTAGCCGAGAGGAAATTCTCGGCCTTCTGCGGACCTCCTCAGAACCCCAAAATATCGACGCTCTTGCCAAAGCGCTTGGCGTTAAACCTAATGAAATGGAAGGTTTGACGCGTCGTCTGAACGCCATGGACCGAGACGGACAAATCAAGCCGGATCGTGCGGGCATCTATAAATTAACCAACTCACCGGATTTTATCGAAGGCCGCGTCAGCAGCCACCGTGATGGCTATGGCTTTTTTAGTCCGGATGATGGCGGCGGCGATGTTTTTCTGCCCGAAAAAGAAATGCAGAAAGTGCTCAATGGTGATCGTGTTCGATTGCGTATCATCGGCACTGACCGCCGTGGCCGCCCTGAGGGTACTATCGTCGAGGTCGTCACGCGGGCTAACACCCACGTTATCGGGCGTTTACTAAATGAAAATGGCGTTTGGGTAATTGTACCGGAAGATAAACGCATTAGTCAGGACATCATTCTGAATGGATCGCCCGGTAAGGCTAAAGCTGGACAGGTGGTCAGCGTGGAATTGACTGAGCAACCATCGCGATTTACAAAGCCAGTAGGCAAGATTTCTGAGATTTTGGGCGATATTGACGATCCCGGTATAGAAATCGAAATTGCCGTGCGCAAGTTTGGTGTTCCGTATGAGTTCTCAACTGCTGCGCAAAAATCTGCTTCAAAACTGCCAAATATCGTGGTTGATGCAAATTTAGCAGATCGCGTCGATTTACGTGATGTGCCGCTGGTAACGATAGATGGTGAAGATGCTCGGGACTTCGATGATGCTGTGTATTGTGAAACAGTCAAGATTGGTCGCGCCAACGGTCATCGCCTGATTGTTGCGATTGCCGATGTCAGTCATTACGTCAAACCGAACGATCCACTGGATGTTGATGCGCTGGAGCGCAGCACTTCTGTGTATTTCCCGCGCCGTGTGATCCCGATGCTGCCGGAAAAATTATCTAACGGCTTGTGTTCGCTCAATCCGGATGTCGATCGTTTGACATTGGTATGTGATGCCGTGATTACCGCTGAGGGTGAAATCACGGCTTACCAGTTTTATCCTGCGGTGATTCACTCAGCGGCGCGCCTGACCTATACCGAAGTCGCTGCTGTTCTTGGCAATACCAACGGTCCTGAAGCAGCAAAACGTCCTGAATTGGCACCACACCTACTACGTTTATATGCAGTGTTTCACGCTTTATTGCAAGCACGTCAGGCGCGTGGTGCAATCGATTTCGAGACGACTGAAACGTATATCGTTTGCAACGCAGTTGGAAAAATTGAAAAAATCCTGCCACGCACGCGCAATGATGCACACAGATTGATTGAAGAATGCATGCTGGCCGCCAACGTTTGCGCAGCCGATTTGCTAGAACGACACAAACATCCCGGTCTGTATCGAATTCACGCTAGCCCTACCAAAGAAAAGCTGGCAGTCTTACGTACGTTTCTGAAACAAACCGGCTTGACACTGGCTGATGGCGATATGCCCTCGGCTTCAGACTATGCTGCCCTGATGCCTAAGATCAAAGCGCGGCCTGATGCGCTGTTATTACAAACTATGCTGTTGCGTTCTATGCAACAAGCGGTATACAGCCCGGAAAACATTGGTCACTTTGGCTTGTCTTATGCGCACTACGCCCATTTCACTAGCCCGATCCGGCGCTATCCGGATCTGTTAACGCACCGCGCTATCAAGGCGATCTTGCTCGGCAAGCGCTATGATCCCAAAGGTCTTGATACAGGTAGCTTGAATACCATGTTGTCACCCGCAGGCCGCCGCAAACAAGCGGAAGATAAAGCGGCGGGTAAAAAGAAAAACGAAGGTAGTCTAGCGATTTGGGAAGCGCTTGGCATTCATTGTTCGGCGAACGAACGACGGGCGGACGAAGCCTCACGCGATGTCGAAGCGTGGCTAAAGTGTTATTTCATTCGCGACAAGCTAGGCGAAGAATTCACCGGTACTATTTCTGGTGTGGCCACTTTCGGTATCTTTGTCCAGCTTGATGCGTTGTATATTGAGGGGCTAGTTCATGTTACTGAACTTGGCGCGGATTATTTCCAATACGATGAAGCGCGCTATGAGTTACGGGGCGAGCGCACCGGTATGCGTTATCAGTTGACTGACCGAGTAAAGGTGCAGGTTAGTCGGGTTGATCTGGATGCCCGCAAAATCGATCTGCGTCTAGTGACTGAAACAGGTATCAAGACGGTCCTGAAAAACGAAGCGCGACTTGTCGGTATTGAGCACGAAAAATCGCGTAGTAGAAAGGCAAAGTCCAAAGTTGATACGACACCAGCAAATCGTCTGCCCAATACTAAAGTAAATAAAACAAGCAAGGTCAGTGCAAGCGTTGCCAAATCTAAGGCAACTAAGAGTAAAAACTCCAAAGTCATCATAGGTTTAGAAAGTCCCTGCGAGCCAAAGACTTTCGCCAAATCAAGCAAGAAAAAAAGATAGGACATGAAAAGTAAAATGATATTCGGCTTTCACGCCGTTACTACACGCCTGCGTCACGAAGCCTCTTCGGTCGAGGAAATTTATGTCGATGCCAGCCGCGTCGATGGTCGTATGAAAGAATTACTCAGCACCGCTAAAGCGGCGAACGTTCGCGTTATTCCAGTGGATGATCAGCGTCTGGCCAACATTGTCGGTACGCGCCGTCATCAAGGTGTGATCGCCAAAGCCGGTGAATTATCGCTGGCACGTAATTTGGATGAGCTATTGGATGCGATCGAAGGTCCACCATTATTACTGGTGTTGGACGGTATAACCGACCCCCATAATCTTGGAGCCTGTTTGCGGGTTGCCGATGGTGTCGGCGCACATGCTGTAATCGCCCCTAAAGACCGCGCTGTAGGCTTGAATGCGACGGCAGAAAAAGTTGCTAGCGGTGCGGCTGAAACGATTCCGTACATCACCGTCACCAACCTTGCACGGACATTGCGTGAACTGAAAGAACGCAACATTTTGCTGATCGGTACGACCGAAGATGGCGAAAAGAGCTTGTACGAAGCCAATTTCTCCGGCCCGGCCGCATTGATCATGGGCTCAGAAGGCGAAGGTATGCGCCGCTTAACACGAGAAACCTGTGATGTATTGGTTCATGTCCCAATGTTCGGATCGGTGGAAAGTCTGAACGTCTCTGTTGCGTCTGGTGTGTGCTTATATGAAGCGCGCCGTCAGCGCATTGCCAAAAGCGAATAGATTATGAATTGCCGGGCTACGCTTTGTTTATGACCTTGTTAGCCCTGCAATATGTTAATCCGTCTGAATCGTATTCGCATTTTATTTGGTTCTCTAATGTCAAAAATATTTGGTAACACTGATGGTTGGTAAACGTTGTATTCAGAAACCTTCTGGTCTTGCGATTCTTTAACTTTAGAAAAATATCTCCCTAATTTATTTAGAAGCCGTCTTGAAATAATTTCATCGTCATTTAGAAAGCATAAGACGCAATATAGCATTCTGCTCATAATCATATTTTGCGCCTTGGCAGTAGGGTTCCGACGTCCTTAGCAAGGCGTCGAAATCTGTCAAGCTAGGCAAAAGTACGTTCCACAATCCACCGAATAGGCAGCACAGAAAAGACATCAAATGTTCAATTTCAATTGTAACGTTTCCTCAATAAACGTTACTGATATACCGCGATAACCAGCATCTCCAAAAAAGTTTTGATCGCGCGATACTTTTCTGCTGCGCACTCTAATGTGGTAACTCCTGCTTTCGTATCGTGTTCACTGGCTTTATGCAGCTGAACATGCAACAAATTACCCAGCTTATCAACGATGATGTGGCACTTTCTGCCTTCACTTTTTTATCGCCATCGATACCTTTTGTCCTTGCTGGCGTAGATGGTTTTGACGCTTTGTGAATCAATTATTGCATAGCTCTTTTTTGGAAAGGCAATATTGGCTACTTAATTTGGCCAGCACGCTTTTCCAGACACCCTTTTATTCCAATAATTGAAGTGTTCATAGACTGTTTTCCAAGGAGGAAAATTTTTTGAAATCATCCGCTACTGATGGCTACTTTGCAACACGCACAAAATCACATTGACTATCGCTTTTTTGTCATGCTTAGCTTTGCGGCCACGCGGATCACTTGGTTTGAAATAGCCCTCTACCAGTGCCCATTAAAAAAGGTGGGAACAACCGCTTGGCTGTTCTCGTGTTAGGTTCGGCATACAATCCATGCCTGCTTTGAGGGACTAGGACAGTTAGCGCAGTTTATATTAACCGGTAGGCAAGTCCACGATTCAAC
>JACMQE010000206.1 GCA_014377145.1 Glaciimonas sp.
ATGATGCCCTCGATCGCTTCTGGATCGATAATGTTTTCGGGCAAGTGATTGTTGATTTCAGAGTAAGTAAGGAAGCCACGCTCCTTACCCATTTTAATCAGCGTTTTTAGCTTTTGACGGCGTGCTTCCAATTCTTCTTCGGAGGCTTCTGTATCTGACGAGAACGCATCTTTCAGCAAGGCTTTTTCCTTGGCTTTCCGATCTTTGGCCTTGGCCTTATCAAATGCTTTAAGTTCTGCCCGCTCCACTGCATTCAATGCAGCAATTTCGTCGTTCTCTGGTTGAAATTCTTTCGGCTTGCGACCACGACGACCCGGCACCTTGACCGAAGGCAAGATGTAGCTGGAGGTGTCAATCGCTGCTAGCGTAGCAGCATCAGTAGTCTGGCTAACGCCTGATCCGATCATCACGCTCATGTCTTTTTGGACAACTGCTTCAGGAACGATATTTTTAGGCGACTTGACGACTTTGAGTACGGGTTTCTTGTTTGTCACAGGAGCTTTCGATTTCACAGATACTGGCTGCGCAACAGTTCTTGATGCACTTTTTTTCGTGGGCGTTGCAGCCGCCTTGGGAACTGCCTTGGGAGCAGCGTTGAAGGCTACTTTAGGCGCTAGTTTTTTATTGCCGGGGGCAATGCCCCCCCCCGGCGATTTTCCTGCCGTTTTACTAAGCGACTTTATAACCATCGTTTTGGTGGGCTTTACAGTTGAATATCGAGCGGCTGCTTTGGTCGCTATTGGCTTCACTTTTTTGGTGAAAATTATCAGGGATTTCGCGGGTTTCTTCATTGCGTTTGCCATGTAGTCATTTACCAAATTGGTTACACTAATTTACGCAATACTTTGTGATGCTTTCTTGGACCGGATCAAACCTCAATCTACACTCGGACAATTTATTTGAGCTTCAGTTGCCTTTGCGCTACCCATAATGTAGCAACTTGCACGCTACACTTCAATTTTGTTAATAATATTTCAAACATTCAAGCTCTATCTACAATACTACATCTAAATTTAATGGGCTAAAGTGTTGGATATAAGGCTTTTAATTTGGTTATTTAGAGATCATATTCTCGAATACAAGAGACCCGTACCTAATTTTATTTTTTCGCGTTCGATATTGGTATGCTTTTGGTGAGTAACTTGAGGACATTAACGTTGGGCTAATTCTGTCTTAGCCTGGCGTCGCAGATGCTCTTGTTGCAACATTAAATCCCGGTAGCGGTTACGCGCCTCGTCGGTTTCTAATCCAGTAGCAGCTAACCAAGCTAGTTCGCCTTTTAATGTTTTCATTTTGGTCTGGCGTATTGCATCCGCCAATTCCATGCGTGCAGTTTCGATTTTAGATTCTGCTTCGGCTGCAATTTCAGCGATAAGAGATTCAAATTCGGCACCGCCTTCCCGTAAATGCTCTGCCAAAGATGCAAAACTAGCTTGGACACCCATGGTGTGACTCGCTTCGATCAATTGCGCTGACATTCCTGCGCGATCTGGGGTAAAGTTTGCTAATGCTGCTAGGGCGGCATCATCTAGCTCTGATGTCAGTGCTGGATGGGCAACCATCAAGTGAATAATTTGCCGTTCTAGTTCCACCGGTGCAGGGCGATTACTGCGTGGTGGCGCTTGGCGACCCCGTGCAATCGGCTTAGCTAGTTCAAATAATGATTCAATTTCCGCAGCCGTTGATTGTGTCAATTGCGCTAATCCTCGTAAAATCTGCAATCGCAACGATGAAGGTGGCATAATTTGCAACAACGGTTTAGCATCAAACTGCGCCCGAGCACGCCCCTCTGATGTACTCAAGTCCACCTCTGTAGTCACCTCATTGAGTAAAAATTGCGACAAAGGTATGGACTCATGGATCTGGCGTTTAAATGCTTCACTGCCTAATTCGCGAACATAGCTGTCGGGATCGTGCTCCTTCGGCAAAAATAAAAATTTAATAACTTTGTTGTCGCTGGCATGGGGTAGGCAGGCATCTAAAGCTCGCCGCGCCGCACGGCGTCCCGCTTCATCACCGTCGAAGCTAAAAATGACTTGGTCGGTTTGCCGCAATAATTTGTGCACGTGAGTTGGCGTACAAGCTGTGCCTAAGGTGGCGACCGCTTGCGGAAAACCTAATTGTGCCAGCGCCAATACGTCCATATAGCCTTCTGTCACTAATACATAACCTGCGTCGCGAATTGCCTGATGCGCTTCAAACAAGCCGTATAGCTCGCTACCTTTTTGAAATAAGGGTGTTTCTGGGGAATTTAAGTATTTGGGCTCGCCATGTTCTATCACGCGACCACCAAAGCCAATCACTTGACCTTTCGAGTTGCGAATTGGAAACATAATTCGATCGCGGAATCGGTCATAACGTTTGCAGTGATGTCCTTTTTCATCCGTGCGATCAATGACTAAGCCTGCTTCAACCAGCGCAGTGACTTCATAATCCGGGAAGACGGTGCGTAGGCTATTCCAATTGTCTATCGAGTAGCCCAAACCAAATTTTGCGGCAATTTCGCCTGTCAGTCCGCGGCCTTTTAGATAGGCTACCGCGTGTGGGGCGCTGCGCAAATTTTGTCGATAGAAGTCGCAGGCGATAGCCATTGCTTCAGATAAGGCTAAACTTTGCGTATGATAAGCGGCACGCTGTGCAGGAGGAATTTTATCGTCGTTTTCTGGTGTGACCATGCCGACGTTTTGTGCCAGATCCTTAACCGCTTCAATGAAGCCAACACCAGAATAATCAATTAAAAATCCGATCGCCGTACCGTGAGCACCGCAGCCGAAGCAGTGATAAAACTGTTTAGTTGGGCTGACAGTAAAACTAGGGGATTTTTCATTGTGAAATGGGCATAAACCCATGAAGTTTGCGCTGCCTTTTTTGAGTTGCACGTAGCGACCTACTACGTCGACAATGTCAACGCGAGTAAGTAGATCCTGAATGAAGGATTGGGGGATCACTGCTGCTTATGTCAGGAGTTTGCGGATAATGTTACTTTTACTAGCGCTGAAACTGCCGTCAGATCGGCACGTCCAGCTAATTTTGGCTTGAGTATTGCCATCACTTTGCCTATGTCTTGGGGGCCACTGGCGCAACTGATGTTAACGGCGGTTACGACTTCGGTTCGGATTTCTTCATCTGATAACCCGGCGGGCATATATGCGGTAAGAATAATGAGCTCTGCTTTTTCTACATCAGCTAGGTCCTGACGGTTCCCTACTTCAAACTGGGTAATTGAGTCCTTGCGTTGTTTGATCATTTTTTCAATGATGGAAAGTACTTGCGTGTCAGTTAAGAAAATCCGCTCATCTACTTCTTTTTGTTTGATTGCGGCGGTGATTAAGCGAATTGTATTAAGTTTTTTTGCTGCTTTGGTGCGCATCGCGGCCTTCATATCTTCGGTAATTTGCTCTTTTAGACTCATGTGACTCTCCAGATGAAATCAGTTTAGGACTTACCCAAATTGCCAGCGCGGTATTGATTGCTCGGAGCGTCGGGACCGACTCACAGTCTTCGTCGACTTGCCTCGCTGGAAGAATTCTGCGTAAGCCCTATTTAATAGGAAAACCCGCTGCGGGACAACACCGGAGCGGGTTTGTAATTCTTGTATCACCACCGCAAAGGATGCGGTGAAGAATCAGTACAGCTTTTTCGGCAATTGCTGGCTGCGGATGCGTTTGTAGTGACGCTTCACTGCAGCTGCTAGCTTACGCTTACGTTCAGCTGTCGGCTTCTCGTAAAACTCGCGTGCGCGCAACTCGGTCAACAGACCTGTTTTTTCGATGGTGCGCTTGAAACGACGCATTGCGACTTCGAACGGCTCGTTTTCTTTAAGACGAATTGTGGGCATGTAAAATTCAAACCATTGGTTAAACTAAAAAAAGAATGATTATAGCAGGTGAAAACAAGAAAGGGAAGTGCTCTAATCGTCCGCCATCAAATGTGTTTAACATGTGCCGCATTCATCACGCTTCGTATTATTTTTTCGTCTGCGGTCACTTATTATTGCATAGATACCCCCCCTATGGCTGCTCCTACTAATACGCCAATTGGAAGAAATGCCGATAGTTTCGGGAAAAATGGTCTGTCCGAAGCAAATGCCTCATCAATGACAGAGGTCGGATACGTGTTGTAAGGCAGCATTACGTCCGATGGTATTGAGCGCCCAATCGACAAACCCCATATCTGTTCATCCTGCTTTTCCAGCAGAGCGATGGTAACAACATGCGGTGCAAACTAAATGTATGGTCTCATACACGTTAATATTTTCTGCACATGCGTCCTATTTGTGCTTCCGCCATTTGAGCGGCATTTACTTCAATCCATTCTTAACGTTTCTTAATACCGGTGCTGTCCGTTGGTTATGGACTGCGATTAGGGCTTGAATAACAGTATTCAAAGGTTTTCCCCCATCTTGAATCGAGTAGGCTGCCAAGCTTATTCTAATAAAATTGATGTTTTTGACCACCAAACCCTTGA
>JACMQE010000207.1 GCA_014377145.1 Glaciimonas sp.
CGCTGTCGCACCGACATACCTTAATTTTCTAGGTAAAAGCCCTTTTATGTGTTCCCAATGCGCATCGCTCAGACTATAACGTCTCATTTTCGTTTCCTTTACTCCCTTATCGAATACTGTTTAATAGCAGTTTTAGCGAGAGTAACAAGCCCACTAATTAGGGATAGACCATTAGTTATAAAAAAACATTTCCTCATGTAAAACATGAGGAAATACGCTAATTACAGGTTTCATAAGTACTTTTTAAATTACCAACAACACCTGTGGATAACTTTGTGGGTAACCCTCTTAAAAAAGACCGCTGGCCCATATCCCACGCCACTCTCAAGAAAATGCCCTAAGTAAACGCAGAAAATAAATTCTTAAAATTCAATGGCTTACAGTTTTCAAAATGCAGCGCATTACAAATATTTTTATTACGCATATGTGCGTTGCAACACATACATATTGTGCATAACTGACCCAGCCAAGCCAAGGCTTTGTGATAAAAGAAGGCTATTTATATTTAAAAGTGTACAAAACCTGTCAGCAATACATTTTCAGCAACTTTAGTATCCGACTTCTCATAAAAGCAAGAATATCCCGCAAAACCAACATTAGGTGATAAAAACGCGGCGACAGCATAAGTTGGATGATTGTGTTGTGCATCCGGTTAAATCTAATCCCGATCTCCGTTAGCGCATTTTGCGACTAATCTCATGCACCGCTTTCACCATTGCGGCAACGGATTCAGGCGGAGTGAACTGAGAAATTCCATGGCCGAGATTGAATACATGACCGTACCCAATCGTCGGCGCACCATATACCGATAACAACCGGCCGACTTCCGCCCGAATCTGCGCCGGGTTCGAAAACAACACTACTGGATCAAGATTGCCCTGTAGCGCTACTTTATGTCCCACGCGAGCACGTGCCTCAGCCAAATTGACTGTCCAATCCAGTCCGACCGCATCGGCACCAATATCCGCAATTTGCTCCAGCCACAAACCGCCACCTTTGGTAAAAATGATGACAGGAATCGACGCACCATCTTTCTCGCGCTTCAATTGCCCGAGCACTTGACGCATGTAATTCAACGAAAATGCCTGATACGCACCATCCGCTAGCACGCCGCCCCAAGTATCGAAAATCATCACCGCTTGCGCACCAGCTTCAATTTGCGCATTTAAATAAGTAGCTACCGCTGTGGCATTAATGCTGAGAATATGGTGCATCAGGTCTGGACGGTTATACAACATCGTCTTCACCTTCTGGAAATCATCCGAACTGCCTCCTTCCACCATGTAGCACGCCAACGTCCACGGACTACCGGAAAATCCAATCAGCGGTACCCGGCCATTCAACTCGGTACGAATTTGGGTCACTGCGTTAAAAACGTAATCAAGACTGCCAAGTCTTGGCGCCGACAATGCCATCACCGCTTTTTCATCCCGCAAAGGTCGCGAAAACTTCGGTCCTTCACCGTCTGCAAAATATAGCCCTAGCCCCATTGCATCCGGCACCGTCAAGATGTCCGAAAATAGAATCGCCGCATCCAGCGGAAAACGCTCTAGCGGTTGCAATGTCACTTCAGTAGCGTAGTTGGGATTCTTTGCTAGTCCCAGAAAGGAACCTGCCCGGGCTCGCGTCGCCCGATACTCAGGCAAATAACGCCCGGCCTGACGCATTAACCACAACGGCGTGTAGTCCGTTGGCTGACGCAGCAATGCGCGTAAGAAAGTATCATTCTTAAGAGGAGCAAATTGGAGCATGGAAGGCAGTCCGAAACTTTTTGAATGCGCCATTATCTCATTCTAATCAATGCTTGAGGTACCCATACACCACGTTCTTGCAACTATCCTACGCTTATCCTGCACCCTACAACCCGCCAAATTCAGCTATTCTGATTCGCAGTGACCAGGTCATCTAAAAAACTTACAACACCTTGCTACGACTGGCCTGACGACGGACAACAACATAGCGGATTCGCGCTGCACCCTTCGCTACCTTGCAAATTGCCGATATCAACAACCTGATGATTCGATTCTTCTGATCGAAAATCCCTACGTCGTCGCTAATGGTTGCAAACACATCGCGCTAGGCAGCGATCACACCATCGCCCTACCTATCCCTGTGGGCCCTTGCATCGTAAAAATACGGTAAATCGGCGCGCCCCAAGTTGACGCACATGCCGGCATCAATAATCCTCCGATCTACTTTCAATATTCAACCTCCATGTCAGGATAGTTGTCGTCTTAATCGATTCGATAAATGTAAATTGGGGGGAATGGAAACGCTATAAAGCAGAATACCGAAAATGGGCAATCCAACAAATGATGCCACCGGTAAACTATGCGGTGGTCAAACTGGCGAAGATGAGTGCAACGGAAATCGAAAGGGATACCTGGAACACGCAATGGCGTGTGAGAAAGCGAATGCTGCAAATCAGTCAACCGTGACAGGGCGAAATGGCTAAGTCGGTGGGAGGTGGTCCCGAAACTAAGCAACGGATCAAAGAACTTGAAAGCAAGCTCAAGAAGACAGATGCGTCATTGACGGAGGCGGAAGCCTTAATGGTATTACGAAAAAAAGTCGCAACGATCTGAGGCAAGAACGCGGAAGAATGATCACCGCCCCGGATCGCTATGAAACCATGCAATTAGTCGACGAGGTAGTAAGGACGCGAGCGCGTCAGAAGCGTGTTTGGAGGAGCTGGATTTAAGCATACGTACGCGGCACCGGCCAGAAGCTGGTCGACCTAGAGCGCTGCATTAGACGGCGTCCCGTAAACTGTGCGAGCAAGAGCGGCTTGCCGTGCTGAAGGTCGCCAATCTTCCAGGCATGCTAATGCACCGTTGTCAAGGGGCTGTCGGCGCAAGCAGGCGGTGGGACGCTCGCTGGTATTGCACTCGGATAACGGCGATGCGATGAAGGGCGCGAATATGCTCGTGAGTTAAACAGAGTCACGCAAAATATCTGCCATAAATCGACTCTCCTTTCTCCTTAATTCTCTTCTCGAATTTTCAATATCAATTTAATTACCACCCTTACAAACTCACAAAACTGAATTTTTATTTAATGCAATTCGCCACCTTCAAGGCAGAGCCGCTAGGTTGTCTAGCTCCCCCAATATACAATTTGTTATCGAGACAAACATAAGCTTTGTCCCTAACTTCCAAGTTTAATATCGTTATGACGCAAACCGTCAGCGATACTATCTGCACCATGAAGAATTTTCTCATCTATAACAAGCCCAGAAATAGATATTTCTCATCTCTATTTTTCTGTAAATGGTATAGCGATTTTACGAATTAAAATTGTAGATATCCAGAGGAAGCATATGCCGGACAAAGTTAAAGTTCCGCCGCATGAATGTGACATTAATGGGGGATTAACTCATGCCTTATATTTGGATTATTTAAAGCAGGCTCGTTGTGCCGTTTTAATGGATTTGAAATTTTTATTTGAAGAATTAAAAGTACAAAAAATTGGTTTCGTTGTCCTAAAAATCGATTTAGATTACCTCGCTTCATTGATGAAAGGCGATGACTCTATAATTGAAACAACGTTGAACAGAATTTCAATGTTGCGCCTGGGATTCGCGCAAATAATTTATCGGGTTCCAGATAAAAAATTCATCTCCACCAG
>JACMQE010000208.1 GCA_014377145.1 Glaciimonas sp.
AATCGGCAAACATATGATTGAAATCAGACAAGTGACTTTCTCTCCGCGCCTGCTACCGTTGCTAAAAAAAAGATTACCCTTCCGACAATACAGCTAAAGTCGTCATCCATCATGCTGGAGCGCAAGCTAGCAAAAGACGCGATACGTCTGCTAGATCCGCTTCAAAAAATCGATATCACGGCAAAGATTGATTCAATGCCGCAGATCACCAAAGAAGGTTATGGTGTCGGCTGGCAAGTCGCCGGAAGGTTCAACGCAGCCGCGGTCACCGACAGTGGCAAGAGGGAGCGGTATTGTCGCTGCAAAATACGCGTACACCCTATCCTTTACAAGCCAGCGTGCAGGTCGGTAAGACAACCATTGATGTTCAAGGTAATTTGACCAAACCTAGCAATCTGGCCACACTGGGTCTGCATTTAAAAGTTTCTGGTGCCAGCATGGAAGATTTATATTCACTGATTGGGATTGTCTTGCCTGCCATGTCACCGTACGTAACAGAAGGACGCTTAATCGACAAACTGCACTAAATAACAGTCGCTGGATCTACCAGAACTTCAGCGGATGGGTTGGCGTCAGCGATGTGGCAGAGACGCTCAATTATGTTATTAAAAAGCCGTGTCCATTATTACAAGACAATCTGGTTTCTGACCAACTACGAATAGCAGATTTAGGGCGATTGATCGGCGCAGATTCAAACGCAAGCAAAGCAAAGCGCGGCGTCGCACAGATCGCACCAAACAGCAGGATCTTGCCGGTAGTACAATTTGACACCAAGCGCTGGGACAGTATCGATGTGGATATTAACTTTATCGATCGTAAAATTATTCGCAGCAAAGAATTGCCAATTCAAAACCTCAAAGCCGAGATTTATCTCAACAACCGCCAGCTTAGCCTGATACCACTAACTTTTGGCATAGCAGGGGGCATCTGGTCTATACCATCAAGCTTGATTGATGGTAGCCCTAAGACGATTAAAGCGGAAATATCGCTGTCAGCACGCCATCTCAAGACAAAGCAGTTATTTACAACACTGGAATCTACCCATACCAGCCTTGGCGAGATAAATAGGCAAGCCCTAATTGGCGTCGGCAATTCAGTGGGAGCTCTATTGGCGAACTCTAACGGCGAGCTTAAAACGTTAGCGAATAAAGGTGCCATCAGCAAATGTATACTCGACGCAGCTGGCTTGAACATTGGCAACGTGGCACCTACCAAACTCTTTGGGGATAAACAAGGAGAGCTAAATTGTTTAGCTGGCGACTTTGCGATTACCAATGGCATCATGCAAGTTAAGACTTTCTTACTGGATATAGATGATGCCATCATTACTGTCAGCGGTGAAATTAATTTAGCTAACGAGATATTGACATTGAATATCATGCCAAAAAGTAAAGGTCCCCGCTTAATGTCACTCAGATCGCCTCTGTACATCTCTGGCACCTTTAAAAATCCTAACGTAGGGGTGTGGATAAGACAACGCTAGCATTGAAGGCTGGTAGTGCGCTTGCACTCGGGATTTTGACACATTGGCAGGCTTGTTACCACTCATGAACATCGGTTCCGAACAGCAGGCCGATTGCGCCAGTTTATTTGCAGAAATAAAACTGAAGCCTATATTGCACCACCACCAGCAAATTAGCGCGTTTTTTGCGTCATCGTAGAATCGGGTCTCGCTCTCGGATTTTACCACCCATATGCCAACTCCCTTATTCAAGGCAAAGAATCTCAGATTATAGACTATATGCACTCTATTCTGAAAACGTTCATTCTTAGAAAACCTCAGTTTCATAGGTAATTTTGAATGTGGACTAGCGTGCTTTTTGCATGGCTAACGCATGCTGATTCTCTATTTTTTCGTCGTATTTTTGATAAGTTAGCTTTTTAAACAGCTTCTAACCAAGTGCACAACACCTTATATTTGAATACTACATATTATTTTTGTTAGGTATCTTTTTATGCAGCGTAACAGATAATAAAAAAGCTGAAATATGGATAACTCTGTGGATATCTACAACTTCCGATGGGGATATCTACAACTTTTCAGACAATTATTTTTTTGTTCAAAAACTATTCACTTCCAATACAGCGTTTACTCAAACGTTATTCAAATCACAAATACTTGTTTACAAAGAATTTTCTCGGGTTATCCACAGAAAAATGAGGTGTTAACTATTATTACTATTTATATATAAATCTTTAAATTAAACAACTAAGCGAAAAAGGAAAAAATAAAACGAATGTTTCTTCTCCTATATAAATAACCGTTTTTCTATCTTGATTTTGATTTAAGTAAGCTTCTGGTTGACATTGTTGGTGCAGGGATAGCAGGTTATGTATTAACCAACTGGTTGGCAAAAAATCCCAACGTTAGTGTGTTGCTGATTGAAGCCGGTGCTAAAGACGACTACCTATGGATCCACATTCCGGTTGACTACCTGTATTGCATCAGCAATCCCGTACACCGATTGGTTGTATCAGACTGGAGCAGGTGTAGGATTGAATAATCGCAGCTTGCTTTATAAAGGTGAGAATACATTTCATGTGCCGGTGGGGAATGAAGAGTAGAAAAGCAACGTTTGTCATGGAAAATTCTAATGCTTTTCGGGACGCAGCGGCGAAAAGTGGTGTTCCTAAAATTGATGATTTCAACCGAGGCGATAACGAAGATACTGGCCACTTTGATGTCAACCAAAAACACGTTATCCGTTGAAATACATCAAAAGCATTTTTGCGAATTGCTATGCATTGCGGTAAGGTAGAAATTATGACTGGTTGCCCTGTAAAACGTCTCCAGATTACTTTAGGTGAAAATGGAAATGAGCGCAAAGACGTTGAATTTTTTGATGGTGGCAACGAATGGTCAGTAGAGGCAATAATGGAAGTTTTATTGTGTGCTGGCAAGGTAGGTTAACCGCATATTCTACAATTTTCGGGCATTGGTCCGGTCGCAATATTACAGCAGCATCACATTCCAGTTATTCAAGACGCGCCTGGCGTTGGTGAAAATTTGCAGATACGGATGGAATTTAAGGTTGAAAGCGTCAAAACATTGAATGTGAGGATGAATAACTAGTTTGAAAAAATGAAAATGGGGGTGAAATATATGGTGTTCCGCATTGGCTCGATGTCAATGGCGCCTTCGCAATTGGACACATTTGCGAAGTTTGATTCGAACCACAAAACCGCTAATCTTGCGTCTCATATTCAGCTATTTTCGTTAGAAAAATTTGGTAATCCTTTACATAGCTTCCCCACTTTTAATGCCAGCAGCGTATCTAGTTTACGTCCGATCTATCGGGGCCATATCTGGATAGGATCTGGCGATCCCTTGGTAGCGCCGAAAGTTACCTTGAATTACTTCGTTACAGGAGTGGATCGTAAGGTGGCAGCAGCCTCGTTTGTCCTTATAAAGAAAATTGCGGCGGCACCGGCATTACAAAAATATGCGCCAGAAGAGTTCATGCCTGGACCTCAATTTCAAACTGAGGAAGAGTTAATTCGTGCTGCCGGTGATGTTGGAACAACTATTTTTCATCCAGTTGGAATCTGCAAGATGGGAGAAATTAGTGATAAATTAGCATTCGTTGATATTAAATTACGCCTAATTGGTGTGTATAGACTACATTTGATAGGTGCCTCTGAATGCCAACGATTACGTCTGGTAATACCAATTCACCAACCATTATGATTGCCGAATGGTTTTGAAATTTATTTTGGAGAAATCCTATTAATAATCTTTACCCAAGCTCAAGATGCATATAATTATCGAATGGTTGCAATATTGATCGTTCAATATGATGCAGTATCGTGAATACCGTATTTTTACGTATTGCTGGGTAATATGGATTTTTTGTAGTATACGTAAAAAATAGCTAAAGCTGATAAAAATAACGCACTAATATTGCCTAATAAAACCAATCCTGAGCACATCCCAGCATCGATAAAAAGTATAAGAAGACCAGATGAGTGACATCATCTTGGAGTCAATAAACCTGACAAAGGAATTTAAGGGTTTTACCGCTTTAAATAACGTCAATTTGCAAGTTGAACGTGGTCACATCCATGCTTTAATCGGCCCGAATGGTGCTGAAAAAACAACTTGTTTTAATTTACTAACAAAATTTCTTATTCCAACTTCGGGAAAAATTTTATTTAATAATCGTGACATTACTTCAGCGGCCCCGGCGCAAGTTGCGCGTCAGGGCATTGTCCGTTCGTTTCAAATTTCTGCCGTATTTCCGCATTTAACGGTAATGGAAAATGTGCGTATAGGCTTGCAACCTGCTCTAGGAACATCTTTCCATTTTTGGAAAAGTGGCAATACCTTGTCACACTTGCGGGACAGTGCTATGGCTTTGTTGGAAGAGGTGGATTTGGCTAAATTTGCGGATACCTTGACCGCTGATTTGCCATATGGCCGTAAACGCGCGCTAGAAATTGCGACGACGCTGAGCATGGGACCGGACTGATGTTATTGGACGAACCGACCCAGGGTATGGGACATGAAGACGTTGATCGCGTCACTGCTTTGATCAAGAAGGTAGTAATAGGGCGGACCATTCTGATGGTTGAACATAATATGAGCGTCGTGTCGGGTATTTGCGACAAAATCAGTGTACTGCAACGCGGCGCGGTGTTGACTGAAGGATGCTACCAGGAAGTGTCGATTAACCCCTTAGTGATGGAAGCCTATATGGGAACGGAGGCCAGCATAGAAGCCGTCTCAATTGAAGGAGCGCGTTGATGCCATCTGTTATTTCTCCGCTAAATGCTAAGCCTTCTGTAGCTATTGCAGGCATGGACGCATTGCCTGCTTTAAGTATTAGTAACCTGCAAGTTTGGTATGGTGAATCACATATTTTGCATAATGTTAATTTGAATGTGAATACAGGGGAAGTGGTAGCGCTGTTAGGCCGCAATGGTGCTGGCCGCACTACAACCATGCGCGCTATTATGGGATTGACAGGGATACGCAAAGGTTCGATTTGCATCGGCGGTATCGAAACAATCGGTTTGCCAACGCATAAAATCGCGCACTTGGGCGTGGGTTATTGCCCTGAAGAGCGCGGGATATTTTCTTCTCTCACAACTGAAGAAAATTTACTTTTGCCGCCCTCTGTATCGAAGACCAATAAGGGAATGTCGATAGCAGAAATTTACGCCACGTTTCCAAATCTGGAAGAGCGTAAACATAGCCAGGGAACGCGCTTGTCAGGGGGCGAACAACAGATGTTGGCTTTGGCAAGGATTTTACGTACCGGCGCACGCTTGTTGTTGCTGGATGAGATTTCAGAAGGTCTTGCGCCGGTGATCGTGCAAGCCTTGGCACGGATGATTTTATTGCTGAAAGCGAAGGATTACACAGTCGTGATGGTCGAGCAGAATTTCCGTTGTGCAGCACCATTGGCGGACCGTTTTTATATCATGGAACATGGTCAGATTGTGGAGACGTTTGGGACCGTGCAA
>JACMQE010000209.1 GCA_014377145.1 Glaciimonas sp.
ATGCCTTGACAATGATTGTCGTGGAAGAGACTGCCAGCATAGCCCCTAGAAAGACCGCATCCATGGTCTTCCAGCCAAAGTACATACCGATCTGGTAACCAACCCATAGCATCAACGTGATTTCTGCAAGTGCCACCAGAAATGCATTGGCACCGACTTTGCTAAGCTTTTTCAGACTGAACTCAAGCCCTAATGAAAACAATAAAAAAATGACTCCAATTTCGGCCAGTATATGAATTGAGTGCTCATCGTTAATTAATTGAAATGGTGGCGTATAAGGCCCGATGATGATACCAGCGACGATATAACCCAGTACCACCGGTTGTTTAAACCGATTAAATACCACAGTCACCACACCAGCGATCAGCATGATCACTGCCAGGTCTTGAACAAACAACTCTACTGCTGGCATGGCGATATTTTCCTTATATTCGGGACGATAGAAGATGGACTGCGATGAAGCAAAAAAGATGTAAGCTGAACTAACATCTACATATTAAGGATACCGTCAGGAAATCATTCGTTAATGCCAACATTGCTTCAACGCATAATAGCGTACGATACTCTTGACCTCAACCAAAAATGCGCCATGGTCGCAGATAAAGGCTGGACTCAACCTTGGTGCCGACGCCGACGTTGGTACATCTCCATCAGAGGGGTAGATGAAATATCATGCATCACGATTGACATGGCCACCACTTTCAATAATATCGAACTAATGTGAGATACCAGCACCGTTCCCTGATAACCAGGATGAGCGATCCATTGATATTGGAGCCCAAACACTAGGTAATACAGTGACCCAATTCCCTTAATGCCGAGCCATTAGTCGCCGTTTAACGTTTTGATATTCGCCCCAGCCAGCGCGATTACCACCGACAGCGGACGAATAACAAAAAAGAGCAATATTCCCAGCAGCGCTCCCGATAAGGAAAAACCGATATGCGATAGCAGGATACCATTGAGAATCACCATCAGGAACTCCGCAAAATTTTCTAATTGCTGATTGAAGCTGAGCACCGTTTCAGTCATGTATGCCGAGCCTTTGACCAGATTGGGTCGCTAATTCTACATTATCGCTGGCAAGCACTTTACCTACCACTTCTTGGGGCTGGCGATGATGCAAACTCTTCTGACCAATATTGGTAGATTCGATCCGGCGCATCGCCAGGCCGGCGGCAAAGACGGCTAAAGAATCGATACCGTGAATCAGTTCTGTGGCTGCGTAGGAGAGTGCGATTAAGCCGATCACAAGAAATTCTCCCACGCCTAATGCCAGCCGAAACCTCGGCTTAAACCGAATACGGTGCGCTCTAGCAACCATCCCAATGTCCAGCCACCGCCAAGTCCGAGGAGGATGCTCCAAATTACGTGTAATATCGTGTAGACATTCGTTTAAACAACGGCTGACGGCACACCAAGCAGGGCCAAACCGAGCATCATGAACGGAAAAGCAGTACCATCATTCAGGCCACCCTCGCCAGTCAGGCTACAGAGAATATGATCGCGATCACCTACGTCTTTGATCTGGACATCGGACGCCAATACCGGATCGGTCGTGGCTAGAATCGGACCAAGCAAAATTGCAGCATCCGAAGGTAAATCAAATAAAAAGAGTCCTGCTAATGCGACTAACGGAATAGTGACTAGCATCGCTAACACGCCCAAGCGTAACGGCAAGTGCTAGATAGTGTCACGAAATGGCATCCACAATTTTAGCCCGACATTGAAAAGCGGTAGCAACAATGCCATCCTTACTACCGTTGTCAGTAATTCAGCATGCTGTGCGGGCGCGACGTTAACCGAGCCCGTCACGGCAGGGCCCAGAATATAGCCAACCGGCAGATAAAACATTACTGGGCTGACCGGCAAGCGCTCCAATAGGGATGCCATCAATTCCATCGACAATAGCAATGTATCAACGATCAGATACCAGATGAGAGGTTGTTCGATGGTATACCTCTGGGGAAAGTTATCTGGATGAATTGAGCGCGTTTGCCAACGCTAATCTTGACAAGAAAAGAGATCAACGTTAATTGACTGTAAATACTGACCGATATTTATAGATAGGGCTTACGCAAAATTATCCTTGCAACGCGCTTACCAAAAACAACTAGGCAAGTACAACGCTACTAAAACGATTTTGCATAAGTTCTAATATAAATGTTTTGGCTGCGGCGCTACTTCTAACATGTTGATAGCGATTGTAAAAATGGGGGGTACCGATTACCCTGTTTCACCTGGTATCAGTCACATTGGCATCAAAAACAATGTTGAAAAAAGGAATACAGATAAAAATACACCATAGAATCCGTCCCCAAATACCGCTATTGTAAAAATAGTTAAATTTGTATTAGCCCTTTTTTTCAAGCCAGGTAAAGGATCGATGCAGCCCATTGATAGCGGTAAAGAAGTTTCATACTGACTTGTCATAGCCACGCGTTGTTTTCAATTTTTCTTGGGGTATCACGACAACTCTTTCCGCCGCCTCCAGAGGTACGATTATGCGGGCATCGGCATTTTAAGCCTTGTCGGCTAGTACCATCAGCGCTGTTCATTGAGAGATCAGTACTTCGGCTTCCTCATCGGAACATTGACTTGTAATATATAAGTAGGGCTTACGTAAAGTTGTCTAAAAACAATTTTTACAACCCTGACGGGAAGACAGTCGCTAGTAAGGCTAGGAGAGCGCAACGCCGCTAGAACGCCTTTGCATGAGTCCTATGATTGTCTTTTGCTGGCGCAACGACATCCCCTACTTTCCCAGGAAAAAGCCCTTTTATTTGTTCTTATTACGCATCGCTCAGGCTGTAACGTTTCGTTGTCATTTCAGACAGTTCTTATTAAGTACTACTTAGTCACAGCTTCACCAAGAGTTTCCAATCTCCATTGGAGATGTGCCCTAAAAACAGAATGCATTCAAAAAATTTTACTTTTAAAATCTCAATTTTGACCCGCTGCTATCTTGGATCCGGTTAATGCAGGCAATGGGGAATTATTTTCAGCCAGCCATTTTTTTATTCGATCAGCATCTTCCTGACGCGAATATTTACCGCGTCCATCAAGAAATACTATCACCACTGGACGCCCCTCTAACGTAGTTTGCATTACCATGCAACGTCCTGCTTCATTAATATACCCGGTCTTTTGCAGACCAATTTGCCATATCGGATTTTCAACAAGATGGTTCGACGTGTTGTATTGCAATGGTGCACCACCCGGTTCTACCAAATACTTGGAATCGGTCGAATATTGACGAATAATCGGGTGTTGATAGGCAGCGATCACCAACTTTGCTAAATCGCGCGCGCTAGCAACATTTAGATGCGACAGACCGGTCGAATCAACATAATGCGCGCCATTCATCCCCAGTAATTTTGCCTTGGTGTTCATCGCATTCACAAATGCAGGTAAGCCACCGGGGTAATTACGTCCTAATGCTGAAGCTGCACGGTTCTCAGAACTCATCAGTGCTATATGCAGCATATCAGTGCGGCTTAATTGTGAACCGATGCGCAAACGCGAACTACTATGCTTTTCGCGATCGATATCCTCATCAGTGACGGTCAGCACTTCATTCATATCTTGGTGCGCTTCGACCACGATCATACTGGTCATCAGTTTGGTCAATGATGCAATCGGCAGCGCCACCTGAGAATTTTTATCAAATAGCACTTGGCCGGTAGATTGATCCATGACCAACGCGACGTTTGATTTCAAATCCAGTGGATCATGTGTTAAATTCAGACCGGCGATCTCCCCTGCAGTAAGTACTGCTGGCAAGATAACGGCTGGCGCGGTGGACGCTACGCGTTGATATATAACCTTAAGATGCCCTTTGACATATACAGTTTTTTTGACCAGATCTTCGCGTTGCTCGAGCAAAGCAAGGTTATTTTGGCGACTTGATTTTTTGCTATATTTTCGATTGACAGCGACACCCTCGCGTTTGTTTGGCGTACTGGCTATAGCACCTTTGATATTTTTTTTATGCCGCATTTTACTGACAACGGGGATTTTGCCTGGAGCTGCCTTAGCTTTCGATTTTTTCGCGGTAACCGAAGTCTGTGCTTTAATGGCATCGTTATCCGGCGCCGCAGATGCTGTTGCAAAAGAAAAAAATAATGATAATAAAGTAACTAGCGCAGCTTTTTCCATTTGCGGCTCCCTGGTTCAACAAAAAATAACTTGTCGAAGTGTAGGCAAACCAAACAAAATTCGCAAGAGAATTAAGGGGTTAGCGCAATAATCTAATCATTTTTCTACATGCGCCTGATGACTAAAATTAAAATTTTCCAAAAAATGGTTATTATAATCACTAAGATTCTCATTGCGCACAAAGTCCCTTACTTTTCAAGTGCTATCCGTACAGAATCACTTGAAAACGACCAACTGAAACAATCGCAATCAATGCCGATAGCGCTGCCGAGCAATTGTCAGACACCACAAAGACGACTACCTTTTTATTGTCAAGAAATAGTAGTGTTAATGCCTGGCTTCATCGCTGGAGTTCGGTGTTAATGCAAGAAATAAGAAAGTTGAAGAATTTACGTAATTCTGAATTCTTTTTTTGATGCGGTGAAGAACAAGAGAAAACGTCCGATTTAAAACTGGAAGATGGCAAGCAGATCATCCACACTCTTCTTCTGTTGCACTGAATTTTTCAACTCACCTTTCCAGAATTCTCACGGCTCTATAAACTTGGCTTATAAGTTTTACTGCACATTCACAGACAAAATCAATTGTTCGGCCCGTTCTCGCGTATCAAAATCCATAGAAGCCGGTAAGCCACAGACACGTAATAATTGCGCGCTGCTGCTAACTTCTGTTGACCCTACTTTTAAGGCGGCCTGCAAGACTTCTACTTGCACCTGCAAACGTTCACGCGTGAGGACTGCTGGACTCTCTACACCGGCAATAATTTCCGCGCGCAATAATTCCTGCAAAAGCACTTTACGATTATTTTCTAATTTCGCGAGATAAGCATTAATAGCCTCCCGCTCGGCAACCTTGTGTAAATCTAATGCAGTATCGAACCGGTTTCGCATCGCTTTTTCAAATCCGATCGGCAGCACTGGCAACGCTTGCCAATTGGCACTCCAGGTGTCAAAATTAGCACAGACGTCTGCAAGCCGCCCTGCGCCCACAACAGCAGCGTCATGATAAACAGCCAAACCCAAGCTAACCTCGACCAATTGGCACAGCGCCAATTTATCGCACAACGCATACGATTCTAATATTGCAGCATTATGACGTGCCTGATCAATTACCACTTGCAGGTTGACTACAGCAGCGTGGTAGCGCATTTTGCATTGTCCTTCTGCGGCATGTGGTACTGAGCCTATCTTGTTCCAGTCTTGCTGGACCTGCCGCAGAATAGCTGGCTGCGCCGCATCAACTTGCGTTATCGCCGTATCAAGAATGACGCACAATGCTTCTTTACGCTGCAAATTCTGACGACGCTCTGTATCGGCAATTGAAGCCGCGTCTTTGCATTGAGAAAAAATCGTATCGCAAGCGCTACGAAAGTGTTGCCATAGTTGCTGCTCATCTTGGCGTGAAAGCGACAAAACTTTAGCTTGCTCCTGCCAACGTTGCTTTAATTCACGTAGGCGTTCGGTGGTATCGCGCTGGTTCACCGGTAATTCAAATGCCTCAGTAATCAGCTTTTCACGTTGCGTGATTTCGCGTCGCTGCTGGGCCTTTAACGGTACCAGCAGTTGTTGGATAGCATTCGCAAAGGACTTATCCAGTAATTTTTTGTCGCCACGATTAACAGTACCTATATTGCGCCAGACCTGCCGCTTTTGTTGGCAGAACTGCGCAATAGCCTTCCAGAATGGATCGGTGCTAATGCCATCGGAAGCAATATACGATAACGTGACTGCGGCATACTGCTGTATTTCTTCTATCAGCAAGAGTGCCTTTATCTGGTTGCTTTGTCGCTCTTCAGCCAAATGCTGAAAGTGTGCAGCAACCGGAATATGCGCAGCGTTACAGGCAGCATCAAAGCCATCCCACAATGCTTTTGGCGCAGAACCGGCCGAAGTATCCAGCGACTTCCAGCGGGCACGCAAGCTACCAATTTTTTTAGCTAACTCGGTGACCGCCAATTCTTGCTCCGGCAATTCCTGTGCAGCCTTCATTAATTCTTCGCGTGAAACATTCCCGCCCCAGCGTGCCCATCCTTGCAATCGTCCCAATTCAATGCGTGCCTGTGTCAATCGGGCATTGTCTGAAGCTGATATTTTTAGTGATTTAAAATCTATTGCACGAAGTGTTTTATCGCAATCCTTCCCGGCTTGTAAAGCGCCCTCTGCCAGCGCAACTTCCAAACCATCCAATGCTTCCAAAAATTGCTGTTGCGAAACAATCTTATCGGTAGGTATTCCTTGCTCCGGCAAGGAATACGAAGATGTCGATGCAGGTGCAGCTTTTGGTTCCACAGCTTTGATACTTTGTTGTAGCAACACCGCATAGCGCTGCTCTAATGTGTCGTCAATTAATGCGACCGGCAACACTCCCATACTTGTCCAGCTATGCCGCAATACTTCAGGACGCAACATTTCTGCTGGCGTTGCTTCCCACTGGGCCAATAGTTCATGGCGTGCGTTAAGTGCTTGGTGATGCTGCTGTAACGACTGAAGATGCTGCTGTACTGCCTGTAAGGCAATAACAAATTGAGTTGATAAATTTTTCGGTAAACTTGGTGCTTCAGCGTCATTTTCACATTGCTGCATTTGTGCAGCAATGTGTGCCACTTGCGCAGCGATAGCATCTACCGTCAGTGCGTTTGGATCTATCGAAATTTGCGTATTTAGTTGGTGCAAATGGGCCAGTAAACTTAATATAGAATGTTGCAATGCCGCCTGCACAGTTAATCTATCCACCAACGCGGCACTGATTTGCTGAAATTCTTGCTGCTGGATCGCAATCGGATCAGCAATCAGCTGCCAGGCACGATCCAGATCTGCGATATGATTCGGCAATAACTGCTCTTCCTTCAGTAGGCGTTGCGCTTGCTGCAAACAAAGGGTGGCTTGGGCAGACGTCTGTTGCTGCTGACGCAGTACGTTCAATTTTACTTGCATCAATTTGGCGACTCTGCGATCAACATTGCGCATTGCTTTCAACACTTGTTCCAATCCTGCTACGCTATGCACCACTTGAGCGGCTTTCAATCGCGCATCGGCAAAATCTGCTTGCAAAATAAAACTGACTGCGGCGGCCTCTTCGGTCAGCGCCACCGCTTGTGTCAAGGCTTGTTGCCGTGCCGAATCTGTGACGGGTATGCTGGCGAGGCGCAGGGCAATCTGCTCACGTGCTTTTTGTGCCGCTTCTGACTGTGTTGTGGCGACAGAATGATCTGCACGCTTGAAAAGAAAACCAAACATAGAATAAATACCAATCAAATATTAGCGGGTCAGATTAATGAAGCAGTCAGAAAGTGGTGAAAAATGATAAGAAGTGCGCAGAAAAATAGCTAAAGTGCTAAGCGTCTAACAATAAATAAGGGCGACGGTTTAAATGATGCGAGACGAATACGCTAAGAATTAGGTTTAACGTATTCAGGCGCGGATCAATTTGTCGCGTGCACCGGCCGATACACGACTTGCAGGGCATCCAAACCAGCCAATAGTTTGATAAATGCCGAGGTACTCTGCGCTGGTTCACCCTTGACACCAAGATCGATATGACGCTGAGTCTGGGCATCGCCAACGTGCGGCAAACTAAATACCTTTACTAAAGAAAATTCACTCTCAATAGCTTCCATCAATGGTGTAAGGGCGGATTCCATTGAACCGTAGACCAGCACAGATTGTTCAAGCTGTGGATTCTGATGAAATAAATCAGCGTGATGGGTATCTAACACCCATTCGAACATAGGCCACGCCATCACCGGAAAACCTGGTGTAAAATAATGGATACCCTGCGCTTGATCTGATGCATTCAACGCATTTCTGACTGAAAATCCGGGAATTTTGTTAAATGGATTCGGGATAATTTCTGCTCCTTGGGGGAACTCTCCCATCGTCAGGCGATGTAGGTTATCCGTGGTTTCGTAGTCAGGTTCTACACCAATCTCACGCGCAGTATCGGCAATCCGCTCACGAATTTGTTCCCGTGCATGAGAGTGTAACAGCAGCGGCAAACCTAGTGCTGCCGCCACAGATTGACGGGTGTGATCATCGGGTGTAGCACCGATGCCGCCAGTACAAAATACAATGTCATTACTCGAAAAGGTGCGTTTCAGAGTCGCAATGATACGCGCTGGCTCATCCCCCAGGTACTCTGCCCAACTGAGTGTCAGTCCACGTACAGTTAACATTTCCAGGACTTTCGGAAAGTGCTTGTCGATCCGTCTTCCAGAGAGAATTTCGTCGCCAATAATGATTAAGCCGATTGCCATAAGAATATCTTTGCGATGAGTGAGATGAGAAAATATGGTGAAATTGCTTCACTTAAAATGACATTCAAAACCTACTGTCGCCCGCAGCCGAAATCTAATGATTACTTCCAGGCAATAATATTCAAACCATAAGCCTGTAAATACAAACACCAACACGTAAAGCCAGATCCATCCGGCAGCCCTAAAAGGTAGGACAATCAACCATAGCGTCCCACCTAACCATAGCAGCGTAAGGGCCGCGCCCATTCCCAGTGATAACACCGATCACCAGAAGCGGCCAGCGATGAATCTTCAGGATAGCCTTCAGTTCACCTTTATCAGCGTACGCTGAAAGCGCGTCGTAAGCAATAATACGGTAGGTCAGCTAACCCCACAATAGCGCTGGAATGACGAAAGCTAGTGGTGGAATTAACCATAGCGGCAAGGTGACCAACCACAAAATACAAAACAGTAAACATGAAGAAACAGAGATCCAAATATTACCAAATAGCATGCCCCTTCGCGCTTCTATAATGCGGTGTAATGAAGACCGCCCACATGACTTGCCACCACTGGTAGGGCGAACAATCCAACAAAGACCAGCGCTGTCAAAAGCATAAACGGCAATATTAGCCAGAGTGCCGCCCACGGCACAATTACCATTTTCAGTGCGCCTAAGCCAAGCCAGCTTAACGCCCCCCGCGACTTTCATGCCGCTGCTGCCAACTAAATAACTTTGCAACTAGTCAACCAAGGGCTGCAAACCAAGCCCTAACGCAATACCCCAGATCACTACCGACACCAGAAACGGTACAAAGGTCAGAAGCAGCATGCGAAAATAGCACCCGACCAAGGGCAACGAGGACGGGACGCATTGCCGCGGGGTCTTTCTGACAAATTCAACCATGCGCTTCAGACCCAACCATTGTTGCTCCCACAAGCCATGACCATAATTCCGCGCTTGACCGAACGGCGCAGGCAACTGATCGCGGACATCGGTGTGGTTGAATGTCTGACCAAAAAAGTGGTGCAAAATAGCATATCCCAAAACGAAAATAAAACACCATAATTATGACCACCTAATGAACCTTCTCCCTTGCTTTCAGGGCCAATCCCAATCGCGTGATACCAGCTATGAAAACGTGGCGACACGACCAGTGCGTCTCCTAATTTACCGAAGTGTATGCGAATGTTGCGATTAGCAAAACATATTGAGAAGGTTCTACACTTATTGCTATTGCAATCAAGTGCCATGTAGATATCACGAATCAATTTATATATTAGATGATTACGGTCATCAGTCTAGAGATTCATATCTCGTTGGCTATGGTGTAAAATACGCAAACTCCACAAACAGTCAAAACCATGCTGTGCAAGGTGACATCAGTAATCAAAAAAATCAAGTACGATCAGATACACCCTAAAGGTGATTAAAGGCCTATCGGTCACGCCGGGCCACAAAACAAATTCTCTAAATTAAAAGGATGTATCCTTCCTATATGGAGCTACTCATTAACCTATGCGACCGCGGGGTCGATAAGAAAAATACTATTATAGAAAATGCACCCAGCCGCTGGATTGTGGTGTATAAAAAATCGGTCCATCTTGCGCGCCGATCAGTAAACGCGTGTGTTGGAATTATTGCTTCCAAGGGGCGCAAAATTAAGAACAAGACAGTTAGTTCAAAGATACCGATCAGAAACCAATCGGTGCCATCAAACGCATCTTCAATATAGATACTCAAGCCAACATGAAACATCAATGGTTGCACCGCTACCTGAAATAACCAGGCCTGCACGGCAGAGCACATGTTACTCAGGCTGTCGAGCATGATGTCGGCTGCTTTTTGCCGCTGGCAGCGAGATCGAATGTGCCGGGGCTTTTGCCTTTGGCTTTCTCGACCGCAGCTTTATAGGCTGGGTGATCCCTTAATGTCGCAAAAAATCCTTTTTTCTCCAACCCATTAATCAAAGGCTCAATAACAGCAGATGCCCATGGGTCTTTGCGCGACCAGATGCCAAGATGCGCGCCGGTCAAGGTATGAAAACGCTGCTCGACAAGATTGCTTTCGTCGCAATATTGTTGCGGAGTCCAGGATGATAATTTGCCGCCATTTGCACCAAATTGGGGTTTCATTTCGATTTTCCCATCGGCCAGATCACGCTTTGCATATACATGATCAAAGATATGGCTTCCAAACGCGTGTCCTTCAGCCACTAACGATTTCCAGTAAGGCCCCCAAGGTGGATCAAGCGAATAGTCAGCCTTAATTGTTTTTTTCATTCGCCATAAAAAAGTGGCTTTGATTTGGTGGCGACGTAATGTCTGTGCGATAAATTCGGCCTGCGACTGGCTACCGGTGTCGAA
>JACMQE010000210.1 GCA_014377145.1 Glaciimonas sp.
CCGCCTCGGCATCCGAATCGGCAGCAATGCAATTCGTATCGCCGTATTCTGGCTGCGCCATGGGTGAATACTTCCGTGACCGTGGTGAAGATGCGCTGATCGTCTATGATGATTTGTCAAAACAAGCTGTTGCATACCGTCAGGTATCACTGTTGCTGCGCCGTCCACCGGGTCGTGAGGCGTATCCTGGCGATGTGTTCTATCTCCACAGCCGTTTGCTCGAACGCGCAGCACGCGTGAATCCAGCTTATGTCGAGGCGTTTACCAAAGGTAAAGACAAGGGAAAAACGGGCTCATTGACGGGGTTGCCGATCATTGAAACCCAAGCTGGCGAGGTTTCTGCTTTCGTTCCAACCAACGTTATTTCGATTACTGACGGCCAGATCTTTCTGGAAACGTCATTGTTCAACGCTGGTATTCGTCCTGCGATTAACGCTGGTATTTCGGTATCGCGCGTTGGTGGTGCCGCTCAAACCAAAGTCATTAAGAATTTGTCCGGTGGTATTCGTACCGATTTGGCGCAATATCGTGAATTGGCTGCGTTTGCACAGTTCGCTTCTGATCTAGACGCGGCAACCCGTAAGCAGCTTGATCGTGGTGCGCGTGTGACGGAACTGTTGAAGCAAGCACAATACTCACCGTTGCCAATTTCGTTAATGGCAGTGACATTGTTCGCGGTCAACAAGGGTTTCTTGGACGATGTTGAAGTGAAAAAATTGCTGCTATTTGAAGCAGCTCTGCATGATTTCATGAAAACCAGCCATGCACCGTTGTTGAAAAAGATTGAAGAAACCAAGCAACTCGACAAAGATGCTGAAGCTGCATTGTCTGCTGCAGTTGCCGATTTCAAAAAATCCGACGCGTATTAATTCTCTGGGGCTATAAGGAGTAATAACTCATGGCTACAGGCAAAGAGATACGTGGCAAGATCAAGAGCGTAGAAAATACGAAGAAAATCACCAAGGCGATGGAAATGGTCGCGGCATCCAAAATGCGCAAAGCGCAAGATCGGATGCTGGCGGCTCGTCCCTACAGTGAAAAGATTCGTCATATCGCTTCTAACTTGTCGCAGCCGGACCCGGAATACACGCATCCCTTCATGACCAAGCAGGACAATGCGAAGACCGTTGGTTTCATTGTCGTCACAACCGATAAAGGTTTGTGCGGCGGTATGAATACCAACTCTTTGCGTCTGGTCAATAGCAAGATGCATGAGCTGGAAGCAGCTGGGAACCAAATTCAAGCAGTTGCAATTGGTAACAAGGGCCTGGGGTTTCTGAACCGGGTCGGCGCTAAGGTTATTTCGCATGTTGTGCAATTGGGTGATACACCGCACCTGGACAAGTTAATTGGCCCAGTCAAGGTATTGCTGGACGCATACGAAGAAGGTCGTCTGGACGCGGTATACCTCTTGTATACAAAATTCATCAATACTATGAGACAAGAGCCGACGTTGCAGCAACTGCTGCCACTGACGAGCGATCGTCTTGAGGCTGATGATAATAGCGGCCATCCGTGGGATTATATTTATGAACCGGATGTGCAAAGCGTTATTGATGATCTGTTAACACGCTACGTTGAAACCTTGATTTATCAGGCTGTTGCGGAAAACATGGCGTCTGAACAATCAGCGCGGATGGTCGCAATGAAGTCTGCAAGCGACAATGCCGGTAACGTGATTTGGGAGTTAAAGTTGGTTTACAACAAAACTCGTCAGGCTGCGATTACGAAGGAATTGTCGGAAATCGTTTCCGGTGCGGCTGCGGTATAGCTTAAGCCCGCTCAACGACCATAACGCGTAATTGCGTTCAACTAAATTTAATTTTATATATTGAAGGAACGAAAATGGCTGATGGCAAAATCGTTCAGTGTATCGGCGCTGTTGTGGACGTTGAGTTTTCACGTGACGCGATGCCTAAGATTTACGACGCCTTGAAAATGGAAGGCTCGGAACTGACGCTAGAAGTGCAACAGCAACTAGGCGACGGTATCGTTCGTACTATTGCATTGGGCACTTCCGACGGTCTGCGCCGCGGCATGATGATCAAGAATACCGGCAAGCCAATTATGGTCCCGACCGGTAAGGCAACACTCGGCCGCATCATGGACGTATTGGGTAATCCAATCGACGAATGCGGTCCTGTAAGTCATAAAACAACGGCATCTATTCATCGTAAAGCGCCTACGTACGATGAGTTATCGCCATCGCAAGAATTACTGGAAACGGGTATCAAAGTTATTGACTTGATTTGCCCGTTTGCCAAAGGTGGTAAGGTTGGTTTGTTCGGTGGCGCGGGTGTGGGTAAGACCGTTAACATGATGGAATTGTTTAACAACATCGCTAAAGCGCACAGTGGTTTGTCTGTATTTGCCGGTGTCGGTGAGCGTACCCGTGAAGGTAATGACTTTTATCACGAAATGGCTGATGCTAAAGTGGTCGATCTGGAAAATCCAGAGAACTCCAAAGTGGCGATGGTCTATGTCCAGATGAATGACCCGCCAGGTAACCGTCTGCGCGTTGCGTTGACTGGTCTGACAATTGCTGAAGGTTTCCGTGATGAAGGTAAAGACGTGTTGTTCTTTGTCGATAACATCTACCGTTACACACTCGCTGGAACCGAAGTGTCTGCGTTGCTGGGCCGTATGCCTTCTGCTGTGGGTTATCAGCCGACATTGGCAGAAGAAATGGGCCGTCTGCAAGAGCGTATTACGTCAACCAAGACTGGTTCAATTACGTCAATTCAAGCGGTGTATGTTCCTGCCGATGACTTGACCGATCCATCACCTGCAACGACGTTTGCGCATTTGGACTCCACCGTTGTTTTGTCGCGTGACATCGCTTCATTAGGTATTTATCCAGCGGTTGATCCGCTTGATTCGACCTCGCGTCAGCTTGATCCATTAGTCGTCGGTCAAGAGCACTACGATACAGCCCGTGCTGTTCAGGGTATTTTACAGCGCTATAAAGAATTGCGTGACATTATCGCGATTCTGGGTATGGATGAGTTGGCGCCAGAAGACAAACTGCTGGTAGCACGCGCACGTAAAATGCAGCGTTTCCTGTCGCAGCCGTTCCACGTTGCTGAAGTGTTTACCGGTTCGCCAGGTAAATATGTTTCGCTAAAAGACACGATTAAGGGCTTCAAAATGATCGCTAGTGGCGAACTCGATCACCTGCCAGAACAAGCGCTCTACATGGTTGGTAATATCGAAGAGGCAATCGAGAAAGCTAAGAAAATCAATTAAACCATAGCGATGCCGAATGCATTGTTACCGTACGGGCCTGACCATAATGGTTATTGTCCACGCAGCTGATGCGTACAAAGCACTTGTTATCAAAAATTGTCAATGGGATAAATAAAAAGGTCTAACATGGCAAACACTATTCACGTAGACGTGATTTCGGCGGAAGAGTTAATTTTCTCCGGCGAAGCTGAATTTGTCGCGTTGCCGGGTGAGTCGGGTGAGTTGGGGATTTATCCTCGTCATACGCCATTGATCACGCGCATCAAGCCGGGTGCGGTACGCATTAAAGTATCAGGTCAGGTGCAAGAAGAGTTCGTGTTCGTTGCCGGTGGCTTGCTAGAAGTGCAGCCGAATAACGTGACTATCCTGGCCGATACCGCAATCCGCGGCGCCGATCTGGATGAAGCTAAAGCGACTGAAGCGAAGCGTATGGCAGAAGATGCATTGACCAATCAAGAGTCGAAAATTGATTACGCAAAAGCACAGGCAGAATTGTCTGCAGCGATTGCGCAGTTAGCAGCAATTCACAAATTGCGTTCAAAAAGCCATTAATTGGTATTTGTCAGCCTTTGGGAAAGTTATATTGTCTGAATTGGATGATAAAAAAGCGGCTTCGGCTGCTTTTTTATCATTTATGAACCATCTATTATATTGTACAAAAAATAACGACATCTACAAATAGTCGCCTCAGGTGCTATGGTGCTCGTGTAACCATTCTCTCAGTGCGCCATTCATTCTGGTCTGCCAGTCATAGCCATCAAGTTTAAATGCATCAAATGTATCAAGCACATCTGCATCTAAACGCATATTTACTTATTCTTTTTTACCGCTTCTTAAAGGCCTGCCACATCCTATAGGCTTTAGATGCGCTAATTCAACATCGGTCTAAGGCAGGTTATCAATATTTGATAACGCGGAGGCGGTGATTGCGGCATCTTCTTCAACTTTCAGATAAATAATTTTACATTTGTTCGTCATAGTATTTTACCTCTTAAAAATTTGCTTTTCTCAGACGGATGATGCGGTGGCCATCTTGGCGAAAAACAACATTTCGTATGGTGTGGAGGAGGCCATTATGATCGGCGTAAGCTGTATCTGGATGCAATTAGGGATCATTATCAGGATGCGGCAGACAAAGCCATCAAAGCAGGATTGTCGGTTGTGATGGATCGCGATCCATCACAAGTGTAATAACCGATATTGCAGTTACTGGCTATTGGCGATGCATCCTTGACAGGCTTGGCGTCGCGACTTATTACGAGACAATTACCGGCCAGTTTGCGGCTGCGCTGGCGATTGGGATGGAACTTTTTGTCGACTGGCAGGCGTTAGGAAAAAATGGTACAACGCTGTACATCGACATCAAAACTCTCCTTCCGCACGTCACAGAAAAATTGTGCCGCAACATGTTGATGTCATTTTGGTTGCGTTTGGGTCAATGACAGCACTATATTTCGATCCCGTCGCCGCTACGCCGCCGAACTGAAATATCTAGTGCGGCACTTGCAGCAGCATTTGTCTCCGCGATTGATTGTCGTAGCGGGTATTCCCTCGCTGCATGTATTTTCAGCCTGGCTGCAACCGTTGCAATATGTGCTTAGTCTCAAAACAAAAAAAATGGGCGGTGCGGCAGAAAAGGTTGTTGCCGATTTATCGCATCAAATATATATAACCCGCGTTCCAATGCTGAAAAATATGACTCATCCGGCTTTTATGACGTCGGATGGCTATCATTCGTTGACAATCGGTTTGGGGATGTGAGGACATCAGTCGCGACGGCCGTGGTGCTCGAGTTAAATATTGTAAGGAAGGCCTTACCGACTGAGACCGATCGATGCACGTTAAGTCGGTCATTCACTGAGTCGGTAATTGCTCTACATCGCCGTGCAAACATTTACAACTTTTTTATTTAAGCCAGTGATTCGAGATCTGATCATAGCTACCGGTCGTTTTCAGCTGATGCATCCAGGTGTCGACAAATTCTTTAAACGGAGTGTCGCCCCGTGGCAGCATGAACG
Source organism: Glaciimonas sp. (assembly GCA_014377145.1). The sequence goes on from JACMQE010000210.1 coordinate 5,265, forward strand.
CCTTTTCGGCAAATTGTAGCGGCCTTTCTGGATGGATCGTGCACAGCTCTGGAATAATTTTGACTGCCATATTGTTTCACTGACGTCGGTCACCACGATGTCTGCTTTTCCAGTGACGACCTGATCGAAAATAGTGACATTGTCGAGGTAGACAATCAATTTGGCTTGCTTTAAATGGATCTTGGCGAAGCGCTCGTTGGTACCGCCTGGATTGACAATGGCGCGGGTGGTGGGGATATCAATAGCACCAGCGACTGAAATTTTGTCGAATCAGCGCAGTGTGCAATGGCCGGTTTGCCATCCACCAGGTGGGGGACGGAAAAAGAGACTTTTTTCTGCCGTTCAAAAGTGACCGAAATGCCACTCATCGCGATATCGCATTTTTCCAAAAAATCATTTGTCAGCGCAGACCAGCAAGCCAAGTGCCAGACGCAGACTTGCTTTCCACCTACAATAGTTCAACGCTCTGCATACAGGATGAGCGTGCGTCTGATATGCGCGGCAAAATACTCCTCAGTCATAAAATCCGGCATAATCGCTTGAATAAACACTTGCGTGCCGCGATAGAGCTCGAGTATGCCTGTCGCAAATGCTTTCGCCAGCGCCTCCGACACCAATATAAAACCGATGCACTACTCGGAAGCATGGTCTTGCTAAAAGTTTCCATGTACAGCACGCGGTTATGCGCATTTATCCCTTCTAGGGTAGTCAATGACCGGCTGTCGTATTAGAATTTTCCGTCATAAGCGTCTTCGGTAAACTAAAATTTGCGACTCGTGCATATTCCAGCAACGTACGTCGCCGAGACAGACTCAACAACATTCCTAATGGGCATTGAAGCGACAGCGTGGTGCAGATAAAGCGTGGTGGTTGCGGCAGGTTAACCAGTCGCATGCACATATCTTTGGCATCGACCGGAATTGGCATGGCTTTCTCGCCAAGCGAATTCAACACATTGCGTCCCCCATTAACAATGGATCTTCGACTCATGTACACTCACCACTTTCGCCTAACAATTTCACAACAATATCGAGTGAATGCTGAACGCCAATCGTAATAATTACCTGATTGACATTGCAGTTGACTGAGCGCGCGATGCACAGATATTCGGCCACCGCCTCACACAATTGCATATGCCCGGCCTACTGCCGTAGGTCAACAATTCTGGCCGGGTATGTCGCCAACGCTTATTCTATAGGCGGCTCCATACTTTCTTTGGAAACAGCGTGACGTCTGGGAATCCCGACAGAAACGCGTCCCATTGGAAATCGCTGGCATCAGCCTGCTCGATCAATTGCGCATCGAGCGCTAAGATTGGATTGCTTGCTTGCATTAGGGAGCGTCGTGTCAGGACAACGCTCAATGCACATAAGCAGAAATGCGGAGAGAAAAGCGATGCCCAAAGGGGCGGCATTAGAAAATTGAAAGTGGTGCTAAGCGCTATATTATAGGTCCACGACAACCTTAGTATGTGTTGTCGACATTGTCGCAAAATGGCTAAAACGGTGCCATATCCACTGCCTCTGGAGCAATTTCGTGGAAGTCTTAGTCAATGCCAATAACAAATACGAATGGAGTTCTCATGAAAAACGATGGTGATAAAGCCACCGTAATACCAGTCGTCGATGTCACTAACAACGTTAACGCCACTAATGCCGAACTACACCAGCGCAAGAACACTGCCACGCAACCACAACTCAAACCATTCCAACCAATAAGCAAAAAACATTTTGCATTGCTATAATCCAGCCTTATACCATTTTCCTAGTGTGCCTTCAGCGGTTGCAATCGTACCCCCGCGTTCTGATTGATACTTACATGATGTCCTTACCTTTATTTGCCATCGCCGTTGCCGCTTTTGGTGTCGATACGACCAAGTTCGTCATCATGGGTCTGTTGCCCAACGTTGCACGCGACCTCGGCGTGACGATTCCCGCCGCCGGGATGCTGGTGACTAGCTACGCGCTAGGTGTCACCATTGGTGCCCCCCTATTATCGCCATTGTTACAGCCACATGCCGCGCCGTACCGCGTTGCTCAGTCTGATGGGGCTATTTATTGTCGGCAATGTGCTATGCCGCACTGTCGCCTAATTACGCCGTCTTAATGGTCGCGCGGGTATTTACCGCATTCTGTCATGGGGTGGGGCGTTCTTCGGCATTGGGTCCGTGGTCGCAGCAGGGCTTGTCGCTCCAAACCAATGGGCACAGGCGATTGCTCTGATGTTTGGTGGACTGACTCTGGGAAACGTATTGTGGGCATACCTTTCGGCACCGCTTTGGGCCAATTGCTAGGCTAGTGTTCGATATTCTGGTCCATTATCATGGTTGGCGTGTTGGCGGTGATTGCACTGGCTGTCTGGTTGCCAAAAAAATCGTAGTGCAAAAAACCAGCATCGGTATACTACAAAAATTCCGTGTTTTGGCCGATCGTCAGGTATTGATGGGTGCTGGCGATTAGTGCACTGACATCCGCCAGTTTATTTTCAGTCTTTACCTACATCACACCAATATTGGAAGACATCACCGGTTTAACCCTGCACGCCGTCACGCTGTTATTACTGGTATTTGGCGTGGGTTTGACAATCGGTAGCGTAGTAAGCGGTAAATTGGTGCTTGCTGCCATCGCTGATTAGGTTCCTGGTCGCGCTGGCGATTGTGCTAACGATATTTACGGTGCACGATGTATACACCGGTCGCAGCAGTGGTCACGATTTTCATCTGGGGCGTTGTGGCATTCGCCATCGTGCCGCCAACGCAGACACTGGTAGTGGATCGCGCCAGTGCAGCGCCTAATTTGGCGGCTACCCTGAATCAGGGCGCGTTCAATCTAGGCAATGCGACCGGCGCGTGGTTCGGTGGTATCGCTATCGGCGCGGGTTTTCAATTAACTGCACTGCCTTATATTGGCCTGGTGATGGTGTGAATGGCCCTAGACCTGACGCTGTGGTCAGCGTCAATAGGAGAATGCCAACGCGGTATGGCAATGACGGCCGGAGAATAGTACTAAGCCAAAACTAATGCGATTCAGGTAATGTGGATAAAACATCCTCTCAGCGTGTCGAAATTTTGTTTAACTGAACCGTATTTGCGCAGAGATGGCGACGACAATTTTCAAAGAAAGATTACTGCGACCAATGTGCGTCAGCACCGCATACTGACTAATATATTTCAACTGTCAATTCTTCTTGGTTGGCGACACTTTCCGGCTATACAAAATAGTAGATCTAGCCCTGCATGATGCAGTCGAACGATTTGGCAAACCTGGTGTTGCCGCGCGAAGTGATCTGGCTCACGCTTCTAGAATCGGCGCGCATCTGTACGCATGACCGCACGGTGCTGGTGGAAATCGACGTCGAAGTCAGCGAATAGCGCGACATTATTTCGCAGCAAGTACATGTGATCCGGCATTAACGGGTGAAATATGCTTGTTCCTGCTTACTTCTGAGGAAAAGGCGGGGTCGATAAGTCCTTGCCATTTTCCCAGTTGATACCAATCGGATTGACAACTCTGTTTGGATCCACAGAAAAGTCGCTGTTTTGCTTTGGAATTTTTCCATCAATTGGTACGATTGCAAGTTGTATAAACTGACTTGTTGTATTGTCAAATTCCAATATATAATAAGCGCTCGCGTTGTTCCAATCTACTGATGGAAATGCGATGTATTGCACTGTGTACTTCGGATCACTGAAGCCCCCTTCTATTACGTAACTACCGTAATGCTCTTCACCTGGAGAGATAATTTTGTATAAACTATTTTCGTGACACAATAAAATTGCATCGCGAAATGGGTTTTTATCTTACATTTTTTATACTATATCCGCTGCGCGTGAGTAGGCTTTCCAAACTCGATACTTAATGATCCAGAAGTATTGTCACCACCTTCTATAGCAACAACGCTAGCACTAGAGGCGAGCCCAAGGACAGAAAAAAGAAATAAGAAAGTAAAATTTGTAATAGGTTTCATATATTCGACTTGTTATATAGAAATTTGGCAATATTGTTTTCAGGGGTATAGCAAGAATCAATCTGGTTTAATTAGATACAATAACTTAGTCAACAGTTCAAAACTCCTGCAACTACTCTTCTCAGTTTTTCATTACGCTTGTCTCAAGAAATTTCGCCATCCGCTTGATTAATATAAACTAACATCCCGAGCACGTTTGTATAAACCCGAAATGCAGCCTCTTGTCCGTTCCAATTATGTGATTGCCACATTAACAACCACTCGCTACCTATCACCATAAAACTGAAAAACCAAAGCAGCATAGTGATGGTTGCCCCGACATAAATCCATTTTTTGCATAATGGAATGTCATTGCAGAACCGTTATGCGCCTGCCACAGTGCCCAGCTACCCATGAGAAAAAATAGGCAAATTAAGCCTTCGCTTGCGATGATCACCAATAGCTTAGATGCCAGACGTTTTCGCTAGTGATGGCGCGATACATCAGCGCGTTGTTTGGAAAAGTAGTATCCATACTTAATACATGCTGTACAAAAGCATAATTGCTACTGTATTCGAGAATGTTATTTAACATGACCATAAAAGTCAGCGAAGCGACCATCAGCACCATGGCTATTTTTGAAAAACGGACGATTTTCAAAATGCATTTTCCATACTGTAGTAATTCATGTTATTTTTGATTGGCTTATTTGGGGCTTATCGTGAGTTGCTCACGTCACTTGACGGGACAAATATTCATATAGGCAGGCAGCAAGAATACGATCTCGTAAATGCGCCGCGTGCACGGGATCAAGTTGATTGTTGAATAGCGTTCTTATTTCTGTCGGTTTGGCATCAAACTGTTCTACATATCATTTAGGTGATAACCGTGGTGTATCAGTGTCGGCTCCAAGTCATTGAGCTGCCGCGATAACAACGATTCCTCCATTGCCACGTAACGGGCTTTTCGCCAGTCTGATATCCGGCACCTAACGCCAAGTGTCACGTGGATTTGAACTTGACGAGGGGTACGTCTTGGTGACCAGCATGCCGATGGCCTCCTATATTAGATTGAATTCCAGTTTGGTTTTGGTGGAGGCGCAAACACCTAGTAGCCACTGAATGTATTTGACTGACTGTCGGCGATGCCGTCCAACCTGATAGGTGATTTCTTCTATCGTCGGGCAGCGCAGATCCTCATCTAGCTTCGGGTGGCCGGCAAAGATTACAGACAATTTCTTTAACGCTAGCTTCCACGACTTCTATCAATCACTTACGTACATTCATTTTACTTAACAACAAAAAATATAGAAACTGAGGTTATTCAAGATGACTTAAATTTATTATAACCGCTGAATATCATGCGTAAAATGAGCATTACGCAATTTCACGTGAAATCAGATATAAGAAATTAAAATTCATACAGGCTTGGCGGCAGCGGGTATAAAGCCACAAAAATAGACCCGCAAAAGCGTGGCAAATCTGATTGTAAGATTTGGGTTAGACTGAGTGCCTTCATATCATCATGCCAAGAAAAACGCTCAAAAATAATGTCCACAGATCACGCATCAGAAACAAATGACGAGCCGATGTCGGCACGTATCCGGGCCCGCATCAAGATTGCTGGGGTCCGTTTTCATGCCAATGACAATATCGCGCAATTTATCAAAGTGGGTGAGTTGGAGACTTTGCAGGCCGAGGTAGAAAGTAAGTTATCCAGCGTTTTGCAAAGCCTCGTCATTGACGTTGAAAGTGACCATAACACGCAAGATACAGCTTGCCGGGTCGCGAAAATGTACATTCAGGAAGTGTTTCGTGGCCGCTATCAAGCACCACCGCCAGTGACTGAATTTCCGAATGTAGAGCAGTTAAATGAGCTGATGATCGTCGGTCCGATTAATGTACGCAGCGCTTGTTCGCACCATTTTTGTCCGATTATGGGGAAAGTCTGGATTGGGGTGATGCCTAACGAGCATTCCAACCTGATCGGCTTATCCAAGTATGCCCGGCTAATTGAATGGGTCATGAGCCGACCGCAGATTCAGGAAGAAGCAGTGTCGCAAGTGGCGCAGTTGCTGATGGAAAAGCTGAAACCGGATGGTCTGGCCATCGTGATGGAGGCTGATCACTTTTGCATGAGTTGGCGCGGCGTCAAGGATACGGACGCAAAAATGATCAATAGCGTGATGCGTGGCTCATTCCTGAGCGACCCTAATTTACGGCGCGAATTTTTAGCCCTAATAGCCAAGCAAGGATAAAATTCTGATCCGTCTGATTTATGTCAGTACTGCCGCTAAGCAAGTCAATCACGAGACGATTGAAAAAATTCTTGAATCGTCCCGTAAGAATAATCCTTCCAATGGTATTACTGGGGTACTTTGCTATGATCATATTATGTTTATGCAAGCGCTGGAAGGTGGCCGTTAGCAAATCAATCTTTATACACACGCTTGCAGCAGGACCCGCGCCATACGAAGCTGACCTTGCTAAGCACTCTGAAATAGAATATTTTCTCTATCCGGGTTGGACCATGAGCAAAATTCGCCTCGATCGCATCAATCTGTCGTTATTACTGAAATATTCAACCAATGCAACGTTCAATCCATATGCAGCGCCTGGTAGTATGACATTTGCATTGCTAGGAGAGTTAACCGCAACGGGTTGCTTTTCTTCGCGGGAGGCTTAACAAAATGAGGGACAAGCGCTTCTGGTGTCCCCCATTTTGTTAATTGAATCAGTTTTACCATCCGGCATCAACCGACCAGATCGACCAATGCATCTTCAAGTTTAGGATGCAAGAAGTGATAACCTAATCTGGTTATGTTAACCGGCATCACCTTTTGTCCTTCTAACAGTAAATAAGCACGCTCGGTCAGTACTAGTCGCAATATCCAGGCCGGGGCGATAAAACATGCCGGACGATGCAGTGCTCGGGCTAATTTTTCGGTAAAAGTGCGGTTAGTGGCGGGTTCCGGCGCGGTCATATTGAACGGCCCGGATGCATGCGTGCTATGCAACAGCACCAACACCATCGCCACATAATCATCAATGTGCACCCAACTCATCCATTGATGGCCGTCTCCCAGCCGTGCTCCAAGACCGAGTTTAAATGGTTTTAGCATTTTTCCCAATATACCGCCAGAGCGATCCAGTACCAGACCTGTTCGCAGCAGACATACTCTAACGTCCATTGCCACTGCTTTTTGTGCGGCTTGTTCCCACGCTACGCATAATGCAGCGCCGAAATCGGTAGCAGCGGGGCTTGCTTCATCCATTTCCTTATTACCGTCATCGCCATAGTAACCTACCGCAGAACCGCTTAACAGAACATTGGGCTTTTGATGACAGGCATCGATCCGTTTAAGCAACGATTCGGTCAATGTGACGCGACTTTGCCATAGAAGTTCTTTACGTTTCGGGGTCCAACGTGCATCGACAATCGGCTCTCCAGCCAAATTAATAACGGCGTCGAATACCTCCCCACTTTGCCAATCATCAAGCGAGCCGAAGGCATGCACCGCAACCCCACATTTTTCTTTTATCGTACCAGGTTGGCGACTAAGGACGGTTATTTCATGGCCTGCCTGAAGTAGTACTTTACAGAGGCGCTGACCAATCAGCCCTGTTCCTCCTGTTATCAGGATACGCATGTTGGGATGCTCCTCTCCGAATTACACAAATTAATGGATTAAGTGGACTAATGATCTGAACAAACGCAACCAATGGAAATTGCACAAGCCAAGCACGTTCTGAGATATTATGATCATGGAATGCAGCGTAAAGGTGTTTCTTAGAGGTAATATCATGCGCGTATCGGCATCGTAGGCCTTGTCGGCTAATACCATCGGCGCTGTTAATTCAGAGAACAGCACTCCGGCTCCCTCAAGCTCAGAACGCTGACCTTGTATTTTATACAAATTCACAGGGTTAAATAGCGTATCTACAGCGGTGTAAATTTTGGTGCTCAAAGCGCTGTTGTAACGACCAATCGCCTTACGGGTTCTTTTTGGACGTCCGTCATACCTGCGCTATGTTGAGGAATTTCTACTGTATCGTATTATCTATCATCGCGTATTCGTTATTGGCGGCTTGCGACAAGTGATCGAACATCTTCTTCCAAGCACCGGTCACCGTCCACCGACTAAAGCGCGTATATCGCGTTTTCACAAACCAAATCGTTCCGAAAAGTTACGCCAAGGCGTTTTTACACAATAGCTATACAGCACCGCTTCAACAAATAAACGATTGTCTTCCGCTGCCTCGCCGACATCGCCTGCTTTCGCGGGCAAGAGCCCTTTTATTTGCTCCCATTGCGCATCGTCTAGACCGTAACATCCCGTTGTCATTTCTTGCAGCTTCTCATCACATACTGTTCAATAGCAGTTTTAGCGAGAGTTCACAAGCCTGGTAATTATATATAGGGATATGCGCTAATGGCGTAACCGTAAAAGGCCGCTGGATCAGAGAAATGGTACGCAGATTTAATCTTATGGTCTCGAAAATAACAACACAACTTGCGAACGGGTGATTCTATAATAACAGAAGAACCAGAGCCACTTTTCGTCGTTCAGGTTTGCCCCTTCATCTGGAACCAATGAAACCATACAAACTCCCCGAGCAATGCGTGATGCTGTTGTATTTAGGCCGCTGGCTGATTCTGTCTACTATTGACAGGAGCTGCCTCGTGCACCTTATTAGTATCCCTCGATTGGGCCACCAATAGGCGTATTTCGCACCCTTGGTTGTTATGGTTGCTGCCGTTGCCGGGTTGCTCGTTGGATTGGTCTATCACCATTTTGGTAAATCCGTTGAGGGCGGGAATAACCTGTTAATTGATGAAATCCATGATCCCAAACGGATCGTGCCAAAGCGCATGGCCCCGTTGATTTTGGTTGACACTGTCGTCACGCATCTATTCGGCGGCTCGGCTGGCCGCAAGGGTACAGCGGTGCAAATGGGCGGCGCGCTAGCCGATATGGTGACACGTATTTGCAGATTTGCAAAAAGAAGATCGTCGTATCTTGCTGATTGCTGGTATCAGTGCCGGGTTTGCATCGGTATTCGGTAAGCTATTGTGCCGGTGCTGTATTTGGGTTGGAGGTGTTGGCGATTGGACGTTTGCGTTATGACGCGATTTCCCCCTGTTTTATGGCCGCCATTGTTGCCGATCAACTGCCCGGATTACTGAATGTGCACCATACACAATATGCGATTTCATTTATACCGCACATCAGTTTATTGGTGCTGGGAGCAACGCTAATGGCTGGCATCGTGTTTGGTTTGGTTGGAATGTTTTTTGCCACGGGGACGCATACGCTGTCGCGCGTATTGAAGCGCTGGATCACTTACGCGCCGATGCAGCTTTTCGTGGGTGGTGTGGTCGTAGCATTGGCAGCTACTTTGCTGACCACTGATAAGTATCTCGGTCTGGGCATTCCAAGAGTTGTTGCCGCATTTTCGCAATCGCTACCCACTTATGATTTCTTCGGCAAAATGCTGTTTACGATCATGATATTGGCATCCGGCTTTAAGGGTGGTGAAGTTACGCCGCTGTTTGATATCGGCTCAACGCCAGGTAATGCGCTCAGTTATGTGCTGGCGTTACCTTTGCCAGTATTAGCCGGGCTCGGCTTTGTCGCGGTGTTTGCAGGCGCTGCAAACACCGCGATCGCATCGCGACCATCATGGCAATCGAATTGTTTAGACCGGGGATTGGGCCGTTGGCCGCTTTAGCATGTGTCGAGAGTTATTTATTTTCCGGTTACGCTGGTATTTACCATCCGCAGCGTGTCGGTGAGGGCAAATTCTTGCACTTGTCAGAGGGGGGGTGTTTGCCGAGAATCTTTCACTTTTGTAAGAAAATGGCAGAAAAACTCCCAGAAAAAATGGTGCAGCCACGAAAAAATTCACGGTTAAGTTACAAAAATTTGACATATTTAGAGCGGATTAGCGCACTGTTAACGATAGTTAAAAGAATTTACGTACGGCATCCAGCACTAATTCGGTCCAATGCTGCCGAACAAATCTTCTTCTACCGTTTTTACAGTCGGCACCACCGCCGCAATTTGCCGTCGTAATAAGCCGACGCCGCTTGATCTGCCGGTAAAAAATGTGGTGTCAATCGCCCGTACTTTGACTCCCGCATCACTTAACAGTTTAGCCACTGTATCTTCTACTGATGACACCAAATGCACGATGCTAGCGTTAAATCCAATACGCTTGAGCAGGATGGGTTTGCTTGACGATATTTTTGCCAATGTCAGTTTTATTGTTTCTGCATCTGATAGCGCAATTTTGCTTTCTCCTACTTTCATCGCCAGCCAATGTCCAGCACGCTGCTCAACTAGATCTAACAAGCGATCGAACTTGTCACGTTCGCGCACATCGCGCGCAACATTCTTCAGTTGCTCCGCCATTCTGCGCGTGTAAATTAGATTAATGGTGTGCCAGGTTGCTAGATTGAAGTAGTAGCTCGAAGGGACTTCGCTATTATTCGTCAGCGGGCTACTCAGGCCTAGCTGCGGCATAACGCTCGACAGATTCAAATATTTATCAAAATCCGTACTACCAATGTGGATACCGCCAGTTGCCAGAATATCATCGCGATGATCCTGCTTTTTGGCCCAAGCAGGGGATAGCCGTACGAGCGAGAAATCAGAGGTTCCGCCACCAATGTCAGCAATTAATACCAGTTCTTCAAGGTTAATGGTCGATTCATATTCGAACGCGGCAGCAATTGGTTCGTACTGAAACGCAATATGCTTAAAACCTGCTACGCGAGCTATTTCTTCCAAGGTGGTTTGTGTGCGTTGGTTAGCGGCCCGATTGTCATCGACAAAGAACACTGGGTGACCCAGCACCAAGCTATCGAATTCCCGATCAGCGGACTGTTGCGCGCGGACTTTGAGTGCATTGATGAACTGCTCCAGCAAGGTACGGAAAGGCAGTGTCCTTCCTCACACTTCTGTCTGGCCGTTGATCAGAGTAAGCTTTTGAGGGAGCGCATTAATCGGCCTTCATAGCCCGCCAGATAGCCGGTCAACGCAGCGCGCCCAAAACTGAACAACTCATCTTCGGCATTTTAAAACACCACAGATGGCAAAGTGACCTTGTCATCTTCCAACTGCAGCAAAGTGGACTGCCCGGGACGACTCCAGCCGACGGTAGAATTTGACATGCCGAAATCTACACCGCAAGCATTCGACATGTATCTTCCTTAAATATAAAAACGGGCACAATCATAGGGCAAAGTATCAATTGACGTTAAAACAGGCGCTGCTTTTTTAAGCAAAATAGAGGCACCATAAGCGATTGTTGTTTTTAAGTAGGTGTTTTATTCTTAGGAATGAGTGTGCAGCATAAACCAGAAGCGTATTTACACGTAGCGACGCCTAGTGCGGTACTTCTTACCCCACCGTTTGCAGTATTGCGCCATACTTGCCTTTTTATGCCTTAATATGCGATCTCAGAATCGTCATTCATGTAAATATGAAAACCCCAAAAAGAATTCAACCGTTAGTAGAAGAGGGCTTGGTCGATGAGGTCGTTCGGCAACTGATGAGTGGCAAAGAGGCAACTGTTTACGTCGTGCGCTGCGGCGAAGAAATCCGCTGTGCCAAGGTCTACAAAGATGCGAACCAGCGTAGCTTTCGTCAAAATGTGTCGTATCAAGAGGGACGCAAAGTTAAAAATAGCCGTCAGGCCCGCGCAATGGAAAAAGGCAGTCGTTATGGCCGCAAGATGCAGGAAGAAGTATGGCAGAATGCTGAGGTTGACGCCTTATACCGTCTTGCTGCTGCTGGCGTACGCGTGCCGCAGCCGTTTATTTGCTTTGAAGGTGTGCTGCTGATGGAGCTGGTTACCGACGCGGCTGGTAATGCCGCAGCGCGACTTAATGATATCGAAATGAGCGAACAACAAGCGCTGGAATACCATGCCGCCTTGTTGCGTGAAGTGGTATTGATGCTGTGCGCCGGAATAATTCATGGCGACTTGTCCGAATACAATATTCTGGTGGATGCGCACGGACCGGTGATTATCGATTTGCCGCAAGCGGTCGACGCCGCTGGCAACACCGGCGCTGCTGATATGTTAGAGCGCGACGTTAATAATTTAGCTACTTATTTCGGTCAGTTCGCTCCACAATTGCTGCGCACGCAATACGGCAAGGAAATGTGGGCCTTGTATCTGGCGGGCCTGTTACATCCGGACGTTAAACTGACTGGCAAAATCGCTTTTAACCACAAGGTCGTTGATGTCGGTGCCGTAGTGCGTGAAATTGCAATGGCGCGGGAAGAAGAGAACGAACGTCGCCGCGCCCAATATGAGGCGGAGCATTAACTTAATATTGCCAGACAATCTGAGGAGGCCTCACCGATTCCCATTAACGCCGTTTGGCTCCCTACAATATCCGTTTTACTAAGATTTACACATAATTTCCAGCAAGGCATGCCGACGAAGATCGGTACGCTAGTACGGCTAAGAGAGCACAACGCCGCTTGGGCGATTTTGCGTAAGTCCTATTTATATATCCACCGGCATGGTAGTGATGCCGCCATCCCCTGGTAATTCCTAGAAATTAAAGGGATGACAATAAAATTGGTCAATTATGTCCCTGCCTACTTCTATCCTCCATCAGTCTCAGGACCACGCTGCTGCGGGCGGTGATAACCCTGTATTTACCACTTGCATTGCTGAAGACCTGGTCACACACGATTGGTCGTATCAAACTAACTTTGTACTCGCAGAACTAGTGCTGACTCTTGACGCCGAGTGCCGTGCGCGTGTAACCCAAGGCGGATTAGCCCGCGCGGAGGTCGGTCGTGGCAAAGGTCAGGCAGTTGAAGCAGGAATTCGAGGCGATTATATTCAGTGGCTAGACGCCGGACAATCTGCTGCAGGCGATCATTATTTGCGCATCATGGAGACCCTCTGGCAGGAAATAAATCATACACTTTATCTGGGGCTGGAAGAGTTCGAAACGCATTTTGCTATGTATCCTCCAGGTACCTTTTATCAGAAACATACCGATCGTTTTTGCGATGACGACCGCCGTACCTTATCGGTCATATTGTATCTGAATCCATGGTGGTTGCCAGATTATGGCGGGGCTTTGTGCCTGCACTTGAGGGATGCCGTCCATCAGGATATCTTGCCTTTAGCAGGTAGTCTGGCGCTGTTTCTCTCCGCGAAAATACCGCATGAAGTAGTGGCGGCAACCCGTGAACGTTTGTCACTGAGTGGCTGGTTTAAACGTCACTAAGTGCGCGTAAAGTAAGACAAATCTCTACTGGCTTTCAAGGCATCGTTAGTTTAAGGCAATCGCATCAAAAGTTGTTACTTTCTTTCAAGGACTTGCGAATGGTTTTGTAAACGATAAAAAATTGCGGTTCATTTTTCCTTTTTATGATGAAAAACATAAAGGGAAAAATCAGATTTTGTAAATTTAACAGGGGAGCTTTTTCGACATGCCTGATCTAAGAATTGTTGGGCAGATAGATCACTTCCTGATATTTTTCTGTTGCGGTGTGTGCGGTCATATGTGCGCGAATTACTAGGATACTATTGAGATGTTGGGCTAAGCTAAGCTCGCTGGTTGCGGCAAGCTATTCTTCTGAAGAACTGCATTCCGCCCCATAATCCAACGGGCTTGTCCGAACCGAAAATTTGCACATTACTCTTTTCAATAGTTCGTCATCCTTAATAATATTGCGCAAATGCTGAGTAATTACCGAGCTTTTCTCTTGAGTAAATTGGTAATTTATTCTTGGCTCAGCCAAAGTCTAAGACCTTCAAGCCGGACAGTAACCTAATCGACATCTGTAAGTCCTAACTCTATGTTCTTTAAAAAGACCATATGTCAACAAATTCAAATAGGATTCTATCCTGGCACTTTTCACACAGGAATTTGAGATCAGGATAAGGCCTATTCAAAACTGAAAGAAAATAAGTCATCCCAGGTGGGAGGCGGCTATCACCTGGGATGACATTTCAACGGGTTGACGTACAGAAAAATGCTATTTTATATTCATCTCCGCTTTAACCATGGAGACGAGGTACTCCAGAAAATAAGGCCTACGCCCAGGTAATTCTCTGCGTAGTTAGCAAACTCATGGCGTGTAAATGGTTTTTTTGTTTTGGGATTGGTATAGGTTAAAGTTGGTTCCTGCACGGTCATTGCTACTAAGCTGAGCTTGCCTTTGTATTGATGGAAAAACGGATAAGCATTTTTCATCTGTGCTTGTTTATTCGGTACGATGTCAGGACCACCAAGACCAACATGATTTCGTTGTGCAAAAGCAACCAGGCACGACATATATTTATGATCGTTATTCCATTCACATGGCCAAAAATTGACATATTGAATCACGTGCGATTGTTTAAATACCTTTTTGGCAAAAGCAAGGTTTTCTATTTCCGCGTTAAAATGTTTTTTGCAACTGAATCCAGTCTTGCCACGTTTTATATTTGGATCAATCGCAGTTTCCGGAAGGTTGACGCCAAATACGCGCCCATCAAATTTTTCTGCTAGCGCATTCAATAATTTGTGATGGTGTTGCAAAGCTGGGTTCCATTGCTAAGCAACCCAGCCATAAACTACCGGCCTATTTTCACCCGAGTTGTCATACTGCGCGGTGATGCCACTTTTGTAGATCGAATCCTGTAGCAAATATTGCGGTACATTTTTATGCTTCGGTTCAAAAAATCGATCCTGAATCTGAATAAACAGTTTTTTGTTTAGCCTATTGAGATAGTTCAAATCTTGTTCAATTTGGGAGAAATCATACTCATCTTTTGCTTTTTCTAACGCACTCCAGTTATAAACAACTTGCATCCCTAATTTTTGAGTTTTGCATCAGTGTTTGAATTCCGGTTAAGTTATCGGAGCTGGTATAAAGGAATTCTGTGGTCTAGCAGCCAAGGTGCTGGAAGATAGTGCGTAGAGCAGAACACTTCCGGCGAAGAGTAATTTGCTAGTTACATTCATTTTTCTTACTTTTACGATTTTGAAAACGACTTAGGGCCGGTCCCCAATTAAGGCTATTGTAAAAAAGCTAAATTGGCATTAACGTCGTTATTTTCGAGCCAGCCAAATGATTGATGTCGTCTAGTGAATAGCGGCAAAGAAATTTCGTGCTAACTTGTCATATCTGGATGCAATGGCTCTAAAATGCCAATATGTATTTGCTTGATCGATTGGTGAGAAGAACAGGGAATATTGACATGTGCATCTGTCTAACGGTGAGCGCCATAACCTGGATGTTTTTTCCGCCTTTATTTACTTAGCTTTCCAAACAATAGCGATACATAATAATTTGACGGACTATTGCATGCTATTTTGAAATTGTAAAAATAATAATTTATTTGCTTTTGATGGTATTTTTCGGTTGCCTGTTAGAGATAAGGTGATGTGTCTCAGAAAGGAGCGGTAAATAATGCTTTGTAACCGAATCCGGCTTATAGGCTTTACTTTATTTTTTCTCAGTAACTGAATAGTTCAATCGATATGTACTTATACATATGAGAAGTAATCATATCTTATTTTTCGATTATTGCTTTCTTTCGTGCCGCGCCGTATTCTTTTGTATAACTTTTTAAAGCATCGTATCTAATTGCGCGAGATCAATGTATATAGCTCTGCAAGACTCGCACACTGTCTCTTTTAATGGAAACTGTCATGCGCAAATTTGCCTATTCGATTCTCTTTTCTTTAGCTTTGTTTGCAGCTAATAGCATTTCCGCTGAAAACAATGGTGTGCGGGCAAAGTATGTTGCCAAGCAAGGATACATCGCTAACGCAGTGAATTCGGCTAATCACACCACGCTGGTTGCAGCAGTAAAAGTGGCTGGATTGGTGGATACGCTTAAAGGAAAAGGTCTTTCCCCCGTTTTTTTGCGCCGATCAACACTGATTTGGCAACTACTAGCTGCAGGAAACCGTCCTTCAAACAAAACGGCCTGCTTAATATTTCAGCCACAGTTTATGATCCCAATGACTTCAATTATCCTAATGATCACTATAAAGCTACCATTAACTCTACTTACGTACTTAAGGCCGCTTTATTAGCTTAAATCTTGGCAGGCCTTGAGTTCTAAAAGGCAGCTATAATCTGTGGAAATAAAAAACTGAACTTGAGGTTGTACATGGATTATTTGATCAGCACTTTTAGATCGGTGACGGTAACGTGGTTACCATCTATGTCAAACGCCCAGCCGTCATCGGTTATGATCAAGAAATGACACCCTTCTGCTCAGTCGAGAATAGACCACCCATCCTTCCAATCGCTGTTTAATTTTATGCGCCTTACACTTGACCGGCAGGCCAGACTTTGCCGCCTTTCCCCCATTTCTTGCCCATCTCCTTAACGCATAGTAATTTTGGCCCTGCACTTCAACATTTTCTTGCCAGCAGACTTTTTGTGAATCATTTAGGTTTGGTGCTTTTTTGCTGGCCTCGAGCAATGGAGTCCTTCGTTCCGCCAGCCATAACAGCACCAGTAATAATGACGAAAAGAGCCGGTAATCCAATGGTGCCGGACTTAGTCAATGTTGGTGCCAAGGTGCATCAATTGGGTTGAAGCGGATTAGCCCGAAGGCAGAGTTGATCAAAAACCAGAGCTAATCTTCTACAATCCAGAATACCAAATTGAGGCCAGGATCCGGGCTTCGTCGCGCCAGCCCCAATGTCCCTTGAGCTAGATTAGATATTGAAACACCAACGCAATAAATGGAAATATCTAGGCGTGATAGCCGATCAAAAGGCGGGAGCGGGACAGTTGCATGCTAGAGAGTCTCAAGTGAGGCTAGAAGTTGACGTGCCGGAGACGATTTTTAAGACGCCTCAAACTGCTGTAAGATGATTTTCAATATCTCTCGTTCCACGTACGGAGGTCCAAGAGCAGGACTACGTTCGCGCAATTGGGCACAAATGCGGATGTTGCAGCAGCATGTGCAGTCGATAGCCGAGAGCTGTCAAATCGATGGCTTTAAGCGTTGTACCCTGTGCTAGTAAATAATCTGCGTTGTGTTGCGTTCTTTTTGGTCTGGATTTCAGCAGGTAGAAAATGTGTACAAAAAATGGCATCAGGCGCGTAGGTATATTGATGGCTGTTCGCAATTTACGTTTGCTTAGACGCTCCATGCCCGCCGCCATTTTTGCGTCGTTGCATCAGGAGATGTACTGTCGCCTTTTTGCTAAACATAGCCCCATACCACAGGATACCGGTTGACTAGATGCGGATAAAAATCGGTATATATCGCCAGAAAATCTGTAGAAACATAGGCCATTGCATCCCACTGTACGATATCGATCTTAGGACATTCGGTGGCATAAGCCTTGAGTGCTTTGGCAGCACGTATATGACCGGCACCAGTAGGAACACTCAATAACAATATTTTGCGGCTTTTTAAGGTGAACATGGTGCTATTTATAATTAATTTCGGGCTATTTGTATTGATAGAACCTGTTGAAAAAGAGTAAGGCACCCTTTTTCTCGCTGCATTGTTGCACTTTTACCTACCGAATATGTCGGGGATGTGTCATAGCTACGGTAAGCATGGCACAGTTTGAAAAGGCGAAGGCGGTTTGGTGATAGGCCACAACTTGTGATTGGTGGCGGCGCACTGGCAGGCGTCAGGCCTAAGGATATTTGTGATTTTGACACCGTTGTTTATGGTCGGTTGTGGCGTATTGTGGCTGAATCATCCGGTGAGTTTGCCGATTGGGACGGGGCATGTGTGGTGCTGGCAGAAATTGCGATGACGAACTGGCAACAGGGTTGGTGCTTGTGTGCTTTGTGTCAGTTGATAAAAATAACGGTCGTGTTGCCAGTTGGTCCAATAGGGCGTGTTCCATGTATTTTAATGTTGCAAGTGCTTCCACATAAGGGGCGAGTGTCTCTGGCCTGGTTATCTTGCTGGTGATGAGATTTGCCTTCGCACAAATATCGGACCCATCAATCCCTGGAATATTCAGGATTTTCTCTAACTCTTCTATGATCTCGATTCTCGCTTGGTCTATTTTTTGTTGATGCGCCTGAATTGCCGCAAATGCGTAAGGCACTCTTTTGAGTACATCAACAATCTTTGTAACACCATGTTCGTTCGCTGTTGGTTGATAAAAAGAAAGAGGTGAATCTTCGCTGGAGTCGGTTGAAATAGAATTTAAAGCGGTGGGTAAATGTTTTATAGTGTGAATTTTTGGGGTGGAAGGCCCCATTATTTCTTCGCAGCAGTTGCTTAATATTTGAAGTGGGTATAGGGAAAAAGACAGAAGACTAAGAGTATCTGATACAAACTATTGAGAGGTTTCAACCATTGGTAGCTTGAAATTAGTTATCGTGAATCAAAAAATGTTTAACTGATGGAAGTAAGTAGCGTCTGTAAACACAAAAACCACTACTGATGACGGGTAGTAGTTTTTGTGTGGCGATAAGCGCCTGTTTATCTTACAAAATCCTGCTTTAGATGTGGAACGTCCCTTCTGACACCATCGCGCTCAGCGGAAAATGTGGGCTTGGTGCCTCTTTTGCTTGCAAACCAGCAGGTAGAGTTGTTTGATCGCCGATTTTGCCGATGGCAATTGCCGCTTCGATGATGAAATTTTATGGAATAGCCAATTCAATACGGGTTTTTTCTTTATCAAAACCGGCCATGCCATGCGTATGCCAGACTGACAAGGTCGCTTGTAGTGCCAAGTAGCCCCATGCGGAATCGGCATCGAATGAGTTTGTGGGTGATGGTTTTTCTTCGGTTGTGCCTGGCGCTGCAAAGGTGGCTTTGGACAAAAAAATCACTAACCCAGAGGCATTTCCGGCCCAGCTAATGTTAAATTCGTTCAGCAAACTTAGCGTTTGGTCCATTGCAGTGTGCCGCGGCGAGCAAATAAAAGCGCCATGGTTGCGAATTGTAGGACGACGGTGCTCAGCGTGCGGCTTCTAGGATGGTTGATAACGCCGGCTCAGTGATTTCCACATTAGTAAATGCGCGAGGCTACCAGCGGCTAATAAATTGCGGATCGATTGGACGGTCGGCAACCCGAGGGAGAGAATCGGACATGAATAGTCCTGTTTGTGGTTGATTAGGGGGAAGTCCAAGAGCGAAGTGTAGCAATCACATGAATAGCGATAATGATCGTAATGGTGCGTAAACGCTTGGCAAAGAAGCATCTTAGCAGCAGTTTTTAATGTATGCAGTGGTGTCCGGTTTGGGATGCACGTATTGTGTGGCCGCAATTGATTTGCAATTAGTCGTGCTTCCATTTTTTTTGCATGCACATCGTAGATATTGCCGGGCGCTTAGTCGGTATAATCATTCGCCTTAGGTGTTGAGTTAATGAAAGTTAATTTTGATGCTAATTCACAGACATAATCTACATTATTCCGACGGCTAGCCTTCCCACTGGAGGGACATTTCATGCTTGCGCAACAAAAACATCAGATCATGGCCCTTTTCAACGCCGCCTTGCAGCCCATTATTGCCGGGACGGACTTGCAACCGACCATCACGTTGGCGCGTCCACGGGACCCGGCGCATGGCGATATCGCTTGCAACATTGCGATGCAATTGGCAAAAGCACTGAAGAAAACCCCACGTGAACTGGCGCAGACGCTGATCGCCGCATTATTGGCCGACAGTGCCCATGGTGACCTGATCGCCGCTGCCGAAATTGCCGGTCCCGGTTTTATCAACTTGCGCCTGACCACCGCCGCCAAGCAAGAAGTGGTCAAAGTGGTGTTGCAACAGGGCGCTGGATTCGGCAAAAGTACATTAGGTGCAGGCAAAAAAGTGCTGGTCGAGTTCGTCTCTGCCAATCCAACCGGACCGTTGCATGTCGGTCATGGTCGTCAGGGCGCGCTGGGTGATGCAATGTCATCGTTATTTCAGACCCAGGGTTACAAGGTTACCCGAGAATTTTATTACAACGATGCCGGGGTGCAGATTGCGATATTGGCAACGTCGGTGCAGGCGCGGGCTAAAGGACTGAGGCCCGGCGATGCGGCATGGCCTGAATCAGCTTATAACGGCGATTACATCACCGAAATCGCCCTCGATTTTTTAGCTAACAAAACGGTCGAAGCCAGCGACGGCGCACCATCTACCGCCAGCGGTGATCTGGACGATATTGAGTCGATCCGTCAGTTTGCAGTTACTTACTTACGACGCGAACAAGATCTGGACTTACGCACGTTTGGTGTTGAATTTGATAACTATTATCTCGAATCATCTTTGTACAAGGATGGCAAGGTCAATCACGCGGTTGAGACATTGATCGCCGCAGGCAAGACCTATGAGCAGGGCGGCGCACTTTGGTTACGCACTACGGAATATGGCGACGACAAAGACCGTGTGATGAAGAAATCCGATGGAACTTATACCTATTTTGTCCCCGATGTTGCTTATCATATTGTCAAATGGGAGCGAGGTTTCGGTAAAGTTATCAATGTTCAGGGTAGCGATCATCATGGCACCATCACCCGTGTGCGGGCCGGATTGCAAGCAGTTAATGTTGGGATTCCAGAAGAGTATCCGGATTACGTACTGCACAAAATGGTCACCGTCATGAAAAACGGTGAGGAAGTCAAAATTTCCAAGCGTGCCGGATCGTATGTCACCTTGCGTGATTTGATCGAATGGTCGACTGGCGATGCGGTGGCTGAAGATGGGACGCGCGATTTGACACGAGGCCGTGATGTAGTCCGTTTCTTCCTGATTTCGCGCAAAGCTGACACCGAATTCGTGTTCGATGTTGATCTGGCATTGGCACAATCGGACGAAAATCCGGTGTATTACGTACAAATGGCGCATGCGCGTATTTGCTCATTGATGGCGCAATGGGATGGTGATGAGGCTATGCTGAGTGAGGTTGATCTGAGCTTGTTGGCAGCGCCTCGCGAAGCATTATTGATGGCAAAGTTGGCAGCATATCCAGCTATGCTGGAACACGCTCTGGAAGAGCTTGGTCCACATCAGGTCGCATTTTATTTGCGCGATCTGGCCGGTGAACTGCATAGCTATTACAATGCTGAAAGAGTGCTGATCGATGACAATGCGCTTAAATTAGCACGACTGGCGCTGATGGCGGCAACCCGACAAGTATTGCGCAACGGCCTGACACTGATTGGTGTTTCGGCGCCAAACCGGATGCGGCGTGATCCCATTGAAATTGACGCTTAAATCGGCTTAAATGGGGTGTGATTTTGATGTGAGTCGCTGCAGAGTTATGGATGCAGCGTCTATTTTCACCATATGCTCAGGTCATGTAAATAATGTAGGTAAAGAGGGGAATGGGGAAGTATGAGTAAATTAGGTAAGCACAAAAAAAAACAATTTGGCGGCACGTTACTTGGTCTGATTCTGGGCCTCATCGTCGGTTTGGGGATTGCGGTATTCGTTGCGATCATGATTACCAAAACCCCTACCCCATTTACCAATAAGGTAGCAAAGAGCGAAAAAGCGTCTGAGACCATTACCATGCCAGAACAACTTTCCGATCCTAATAAGCCGCTATACGGCAATCGTAGTCAGCACGTTACGCCAGTTACCCCGTCAGTACCTGCCACCACAGCGTTAGTGCCGCCAGCGGTAGTGCCAGAGCTCCCAGCTAAGTCGCCAACTGCGCAAAAAACGCTTGATTTGATCGGTCAGAAGATCGAAGAAAAACAACACGAGACGAAAGCGCCTATCATTGGTACGTCAACCTTTGATAAAACCAAAAAAGCTGCCGTCGATATCGCCAGCGCAAAAGCCGTCAGTGGCGACGACCAATGGATTTACTACTTGCAGGTTGGAGCCTTCCGCGAACAGGCCGAGGCTGATAGCGCACGTGCCAAATTAGCGTTGCAGGGTTTCGAGGCCCGTATCAGCGAGTGCCCATCTGATAATGGCTCTTTGTATAGAGTACGAATTGGGGCATTTAGTAGCCTTGAAGCAATGAACCATATGCGTGCCAGGTTGTCAGACAACGGTATTGACACCGCTGTAGTACGCTCCGCGAAATAACTAGATATATTGAGGCCAGAGGGTGCAAAACCCCGTATCGATGGGTGACCTGTTTTGCAACAACCTCGTAGTACAATCCAACTTAGATTGCACGCTATTTAACTTTAATAAGGAAATTCTATGCGTTTTTTGCAACGTGCATTTACTATCGTCGGTCTTAGTCTCAACTTTGGCCTTGGTTTGGTAACAGCGTCGGTGAGTGCTTCCCCGGCGAATCCGGTGGCTGGAATTGATTACCAGATTCTGCAGACACCGCAATCTACCGATTTCAGCAAAAAAGTCGAAGTTATCGAATTTTTCTGGTACAACTGCCTGCATTGCAGCGTACTTGAGCTGATGATGGAAGACTGGGTCGCTAAGCAGGGTGACAAGATCGATTTCAAGCGCGTACCGATTCAGTTTGATCCGCACTTTTTGCCACAGCAAAAACTGTATTATGCGTTAGAAGCGATGGATCAGGTCCCTGCGATTCATAAAAAAGTATTTAATGCGATCCATGTACAACATCAACGCCTCGATACAGATGCCACGATTATTGATTTTGCTGTCAAACAAGGTCTGGACAAAGCCAAATTTACCGATGTATTTAACTCGTTTAGCGTACAATTCAAAGCGCAGCGGGCAAAACAAATGCAAGATGCCTACAAGATTGATGGCGTACCGATGATTGCCATTGATGGCCGCTTTATGACAGCGCCATCGATTATGGCCGCAACAATGCCGAATGCGGCTGAGCCGCAATTATTTGCTGCGACAATGCAATTGGTGGACACGCTTATTGTTAAAGCCGCAGCAGAAAAGAATAGAATGCCGGCACCCCCCGCACAAGCGCAAGCCAAGAAAAAATAATGTTGAATGTTTAATCTTTAGTATTCAGGAAGTTGTTTTATTTAGTCCGCTTCTCATCGATTTCGATAGAGAGCGGATTTTTTTATTGGGATGGACATGCAACGCATATTTATTACCGGTGCTGCCAGTGGCATCGGTGCAGCGTTGGGCTTAGTTAGGCGGCGTCAACAATTGTTGCAAGCGTTGCTGGATAGCTTGTGCCACACCCTGAGCGCCATCGATCGTACGTATTGGACTCCGATAATCATACTGTATTACGTGCTGCTGCCGCTGATTTTATCGCCGGAATTTCGCAGGGAACGCTGACCGAATTTGTCGCAGATCAAACAGTGTTTGAGCAGGTATTTGCCACTAACATATTGGCCACTGTCGCCACTTTCAGTCCTTTTATTGCGACCATGAAGCAACAGGCGCAAGCCGGTCAGCGCGATTGCCGATTAGTTGGTGGGCGTTGCTGGCATCCGTGGTTTGCCGGGTGCGGATGCTTACAGTAGCTCAAAAGCCGCCTTCATCAGTTATTGTGAATCATTGCGGGTGAAATCAAGGTAGTCACCTTGGTGCCCGGCTACATCGATACACCGATGACGCGGGTAACCAGTACCACATACCATTTTTGATGCATCCTATTGAATTTGTCGCTAAAGCCAGCACCACCCATCACACGTGGTAGCATTTACCATGTCATTCCCTGGCAGGTGGGCTTGGTGGCAAAGTTGCTACGTATTTTGCCGAACTGACTGTGCGAGTTAGTGATCGCTAATGTCCCATATAAGGCGCGCAAGGGCTAAAGACGAATATAAACTCAGTCGTTGCAACAGGTGATGTAAGCCGAGATTGGATTGTACGGGTAAAGAAAAATGGCGTTCAATATTTTAGTAACGAACGCCATTCTTTATTGGATTGCAGATTAACGCTAACCGTTAGTAATTACCCTCGGATGCAGCAACGAACGTTTCCGGGCATAGCCAAAATACATCACCAGCCCAATCAGTAACCAGCAGCCAAAAGCGATCCAGGTTGTTTTTTGTAGATGAAACATCAAAAAACCGCAAAAACCGATAGCTGCCAGTGGTACGTAAGGTACGCAAGGACAACGGAAAGGACGTGGCAGGTCAGGGCGAGTTTTGCGCATCACCAGCACTGCGACGGCGATTAAGCAGAACGCCATTAGCGTGCCAATATTCACCAATTCTGCCAACGTACTCAGTGGCACCGCCGCAGAGATGCAAGCGAACATGATGCCAGAGGCCCAGGTAGCGAAGTACGGCGTGGCAAAACGGGGATGTACGCTTGAGAGTTTTTTTGGCAGTAAACCATCACGAGACATCGCAAAAAGTACCCGGGTCTGACCATAAGACATCACTAGAATCACTGTCGTCATACCGATGATTGCCCCCATATCGACAAAACCGGCAACCCAATTTTGACCGGCATATTTTAACGCCAGTGATACCGGGCTATCGACCCCGAGGAACTTTTCATAAGGTACGATGCCCGTCATGATGCTGGCAACGATCACATACAGCAACGAGCATACTGCCAGTGAAACAATGATGCCAATCGGCAAATCACGCGCCGGGCGTTTGACTTCTTCTGCTGCCGATGCCACCGCATCAAATCCAATGAACGCAAAAAATACGACTGCGGCGGCACTAAACACACCTTCAAATCCGTGGGGCAAGAACGGTTTCCAGTTGGTTGGTTCGACATAATTAACACCGACCACGATAAACAAAATCACCACGCCAATTTTGATAAATACCATGATGTTATTCACGCGGGCCGATTCACGGATACCGATAGAGAGTAAGGCGGTGATAATAATGAGGATGATAAATGCTGGTAAATTGAACCATGTCGTCACGCCAGCTAACGCGCCCGGTGCCGCGCTTAGCGCAACTGGCAGATGAATGTCGAAACCGGCCAGCAGCGATTGAAAGTAACCGGACCAGCCGACAGCGACCGAGGAGGCTGAAAGGCCGTATTCCAGCAACAAATCCCAGCCAATCATCCATGCAACGAACTCGCCCATCGTAGCGTAGCTGTAAGTATAGACAGAGCCTGAAACCGGCACCGAAGAGGCCAGTTCGGCATAGCACAAAGCAGCAAATCCGCAGGCAACCGCCGCTAGCAGGAACGATATCGATAAGCCCGGTCCGGCGAGGAGGGCGCCAGTGCCAGTTAATACGAAAATGCCGGTGCCGATAATCGCGCCGATACCCATTAAAGTTAGATCAAGCGCGCCTAGTGAGCGTTTTAATCCGCTAATATCGCGCTGACTATCGAGAATCATTTGATCTAGGTTTTTAGTACGAAATAAACTCATGCAACTTCTCCGGTGAAGATACTACGATGTATCAATTGCCTGATAAATTTGAGATAAGCCTTTATAGGCGAGATATGGGTAAGCTATTTTCTAAGTAAACTTAATCGCCAATGGTGATATGTTTATATATATGCATATGCCCTAAACCGAGCGGTATTGATGGTTATTCAATCAAAAGGAAAAGCGTAAGGTGGGCGAAAATCGAAATCCTACGCAGGTCGAAAATGGTGATAGAGCATCGCGCCAAGGTGCTAATCCGCAAGGGCTTTTTTCTTGGAATAGAAGATGAATAATGACGAATTGCATAGGCAGTTAACTACAGCGTAAGACACGAGGACATCCGACTACTGCAAGGATTAAAACCAGTTAGTTAGAAAATAAAAGAATAAATTTCCATATGGAAACTTCCAAATATTCTCTCACGCAGCCTTCACGCATGCACGTGGATCGGAGCCACAGATTTTCAGTTTTCGTCCAAATCAGTGCATTCGGTTTTTAGTGCCTAGATCAGTCAGGGTTAAGTCCAGTGTTAAAACTATATTCGCGCTCAATTTTAGCGATATAGATTTTATATTGCGCTTGCCAATCGCTAAGGCCCTGTTCCTGCGCCATCAATTGATCGGTGTTGGCTTTCTAGGCACGAATGGCTTCCATGAACTGCAGTAAGGACGGTCACGCCGCCCGTTTCTCGGGCTGCCTCCAGCCCGAGAAAACCCGACTGTTGCTTTACCAGCGCCGCCATACGATCAGACATGGCGACAGAACCGTGATCGCTCTCGGTTTTTAACAAGTAAAGATAATGGTGGAATACGGCGGAGCTGGTGTTGTGGCAATTTAATCCTCAATAGTAGCTAGTGGCGGCGTTATTAATCGTATACAAAGCGCCGGGTCAGATCAATGTGTTTGAAAGCGATAAACCTTATCGGCATCCAGTCGGCGTATCAGCACCCCGTCAAACCACAATTTATGCAAATGTGCTAATGCCTCGCCGAGTGCAAACGTCATCTGGTGTGGGTCAAGTGGGCGCGGGAACATAATTGGCACGATATCGCTGGCGGACCTTGGTATGCTACAAGCCTCTACGACTTCGGCCAGTCGGTCATGATGATGCACGTTCAGTTGATCGATGCGCGTATGCAGGCCGCGAAATGGCTTGCCATGGGATGGCAGTACCAATGTGGTGGTTGGCAGATCGCGATATTTTTTCAGTGAATCGAGATATTCTTGCACCGGATTAGATTCCGGTTCAATGGCAAAAACCGACAAATTGGTAGAAATCCGTGGCAACACCATATCGCCCGAAATGAGCGCATCCAGATCGGCGCAATAAAGCGCCACATGCTCTGGCGCGTGACCGAAGCCGGTGATTGCCCGCCATTTGTGCGCACCAATCTGAATCTGTTGCTGACCGTGCAAGCGGCGATAAGTGTGCGGCACGCTTGGCACAAGACTTGGATAGTAAGACTTCCGTTGCGACACTTTGGCTACCACTTCCGGGTCATGCACGCCATGCATTTCAAAATGCACCAACATCGCGCTGCTGTCAGCACTGGGCAATCCCGCCGACATTATCCGCGCCGAAAAATATTCACCGATACTCATCCATAGCGGTGCTTGCCAGCGCTGACAAATCCAATCCGCTAGTCCGATATGGTCAGGATGGCAATGCGTGACTAGTACGCGCAGCACCGGTAAACCTTGCAATTGCGTCGCAAAAATATTTTGCCATGCATCACGCGTAGCATCGTTAGCAATTCCGCAATCGATGATGGTCCAGCCTTTTTGCACGCCACTTTCGGTTGCGATACTGTCTTCCAGTAACCATAAATTAATATGATTCAGTGCAAATGGCAGACCCATGCGTAACCAGCGCACGCCGGATGCAACCTCAAAAGTATGGCCGATTTCTGGCAAAATATCGGCAAAGGCATAATCAAGCTGCGCTTCTAGAAGATTCATATTGTGTCCTAAACATGGTTTCCTAAACATTGGCGATTTTCGCTATTTTAGAGTGACATAGAAATTCAGATTGGAAACAACGAAAATTAATCCAATATGACCATACTTTCTATCAAAAATGGTGATTTCCTCTCAAGCAAATCCGATCTGACAGTTGTTGTGCAGAAATTTACTAAGATAGTACTTACCTGTTTGCTAGTCGAGTATGGGCCAACTTTTATAATATTGAGCAGTGAATAGAAGTGCTAGCTTGCACTGGTACCGGTCGGCGCCCAGGCGCCGCTCGACAACGTAAAAGCATACGTCATCAGGCGCCACTTCTCTAACGACGTGGAGACAAGCCTGGATAACTTTGTGTTCTACAATCAAATATATTTTTTGTTTTTAGCCAATTAATCCTACATTTGGTTGACGTTAACGTTAACCGCGGCTAACTCAGCGGTTCTTGCGTGAAACTTCACCAGCGACTACTGCCCTTATTTTTTGCCATTAACCATATTGCACTTGCATTCACATGCATCAATACGTCGACCTACAATATTGTCGAACTTGCACGCGAATTTGAAATTACGCCTCGGGCTATCGAGTTTTATGAAGATCAGGGCTTGTTAAGTCCGACTCGCGATGGCGCTAACGGCCGTAACCGTGTCGATACCACACGCGAACGCACGCGCCTAAAGTTAACCTTGCGTGGCAAGCGATTGGGATTGATCTTATTAGAAATTAAAGGTTTGGTTTAATATGCACAATTCACCCAAAGACACCCTTTTGCGCAGCCGGAGCAGTATCTGGCGGTCTTGGCGTGCCATCGCGCTTTACTCTGGAAAGCCAGCGTAAAGATATTGATGCCACCTCTGGTAGAGGTGTTGGTGCAAGAAGTTGAATGCACCGAATTATTAAAAACCGATCAATTTAAAAAGCAGAGAATCGTCCGAGATAAAACAATTTAGTTGCTTCAATGGTAAATAATTATCAAGGCTAATGTGCATATGTAAAGTGTAGAAAAGGAGGTAAGATGATCCACTTACCCGGTTTACGTTTTGATCATGGCGAAGATATTGTTGCTTTGCGAAAAACGATTCAGCCATTCGCCGCAGCCGAAATAGTCCCCCTGGGGGGGACACAGAAATTGATCATACTAACCAATTTCCGATGGATTTATGGAAAAAAATGGGCGATCTCGGCCTGCTTGGGATCGCCGCCGATGAGGTTTGCGGCGGTATCGGCATGTGCTATCTGACACATCATCGCGTTGGAAGAAATCTCGCGTGCCTCCGCCTCGGTCGGTCTTTCTTACGGCGCCCACTCCAATCTGTGCGTTAACCAGATTAGCCGCAACGGCATTTCTGCACAAAAAGCCAAATATTTACCAAAATTAATTTCCGGCGAGCACATTGGCGTACTCATTTTGGTAGAAAAAACCGACAAAGGTTTTAGCGTTGCCCAAAAACTCGACAAACTCGGCATGTGCGGCTCGCAAAATGGCGAATTGGTTTTTCAGGAATGCGAAATTCCGATCGAAATATGGATGTGGTTTTACCCTACGTACATGACCACAAACAATTCGGACAAGCCCTCGCCGATATGTATTCGACTATGATGGCCTGTAAAGCCTATGTCTACGCCTTCGGTCAGGCCTGTGATCGTGCTAACATACCGGAAGCCG
>JACMQE010000211.1 GCA_014377145.1 Glaciimonas sp.
GGATAGGTCTGACAAGAGTCGACCATACAGCCGACACCAGCCATTTCGCCAACTTTAAAATTCTTTACATGCTCGCCGACTTTGATCACGCGGGCAACGATTTCATGATCGGGAACAGCCGGGAATGTAGTATTTTGCCACTCATTCCGTGCGGTATGTAAGTCAGAATGACACACTCCGACAGTACAATATTTCGATCTGGACATCGTGTGGACCAGGTTCTCGACGTTCAAAGGTGAATAGGGCTAATGGTGTTTGCGCAGTCTGCGCGGCATATCCAACGGCTTGTAGCATTTTCAATTCCTTTGTTAATACGACTTACACAAAATTGTCCAAGCAACGTGCTTACTACAACTTACCGATGAAAACGTGCCCCGGGTAGGAGCTCTCTATCTAGATGGTGAGAAAGGAATAATCCCGCTGGGGCGATTGCGTAAGTCCTCGTTAAATAAAGCAGCGAACTGCTGCTAATTAGGCTGACAATGGTAACGCTATCAGAAAATATTTTCTTGTAAGTAAGTATTTGTGATGATTATCTAGATGCTACAATAGGACTTGCGCAGCATTGTCCTCGTAACGCGTTTACCAAACTCTGCTGACGAAGACAGTAACCTAGTACGGCTAGGAGCTCGCAACGCTGGTGGGACGATTGTGCGGAAGTCCTAACTTAACGCATACTTAGTACCAAAGAGATTAACAAAGTCAAAGAATCACCCAACTTTTAATTGAGGAAGACGCAAAAAAGCCACACTCTCGCACGAGATATGGCTTTTTTGCGGCATCATAGAGAATTAGCTTTTCTTGCGCATGGTCTTGCGCAATAGTTGCCAAAAATTGTCCGCAATGGGCATGATCGCCAAAAATATCATAGCTGATGCAAGCCACAGAATCGAGATAAAGCCGGTGTTTTTACATCTTACCGCACCGATAAAGTCCGTGCTAAAGAACAGGAAAATCAACGTTCCCAGGAAACGCAGGTTCAGACAGATGCATGTAAACGGCGACTCAAGCAACCACGTCAGGTATTTACCGTATGTAAATCACAACGGCAAATTTACCTGCTGTTGATGTCGCCAGATAAGCCAGCCACTAGCCATTAAGGTTAACAGTTCTGTAATCAGCAAAGCATACCAAATCGCCTGGCCACCAAAGTATGCATTTAAGAACCACAAAGAACCCAATAATAATACCCAGCTACGAAGAACAGCAATAATCGCAGATGCACCTGGACGCTCAACGGCGGTCAGATATCCAGCTGCAATCAAATTACATCCTGTCGGCAGAAAAGCCAATGCATACCAGAGTATCACCGGCTCTAGGACTTCCCATGCTGATCCACCTTCCGGCAGAAAGAGGAAAGTCAGTTGGCGCGAAAACGCGAAGATCACAAATGCAATTAATAGAACAATCCCCATCACCATGGATGCTCCGAAAGTAAATACTGTATGTACTGCGTGGGGTTGATCAGCACCCCGATAAAAACTAATCATCGGCTGCATGGTTTGGACGAAACCCATAATGGTGACGGTGGCGGCGAGCGTCATATATTCCAGAATAGCATAAGCTGCCAATCCGCTTTCGCCATACGCGCTCAACACCACCCGATTGAACGCAAACACAGTGACAACCGGGGCAATCGCTCCTAAAAATTCGGATGAACCATTATACAACATCATTCCAACTTGACTGCCGTCTTTAAAAGCATTCCAGCCCGGTCTAATGTTTTGGGCTTTATAAAAATGATAACCTAACATCGTGACGCTAGACACTAGCATACTGATACCGGTTGCCAGTCCGGCACCCTTCATACCGAGCGAGTACACAACAATAAAATAATAATCCAACGCAACGTTGACCAATGCGCCGAAAAACATCGCATACAAACCAAATGCGGCTGCTTTTGCCCCTTCGGTACGCAAGAAAAACTCCAATGCGTACAAAGCCTGCGCAAACAAAATAAACCATGCATACGTGCTTAGATAATCTTCTACCAACACCGCCAAATGGCCGGTCGCACCCATCAATTGGGCAATTTTTGCAGTGTTGATCAGCACCACTAAGCTCAAGCAAATACCAATAGCAAGCATGCTCCACAGCGCTTGCGTAAACACCCGGCGTGCTTCATCCATACGGTTTTGACCAGAAAGACGTGCAATTAACGTCGCACCACCGACGCCAATCATCAGGCTGAGCGCATAAGGGACATAAAGCAAAGGTACTAGCAGATTGAGTGCGGCTAAAGACTGCGAGCCGAGATAACGGCCTATAAAAATACCATCTACAAAGGTATACAGTGTGTAGACCCAACCGGATAGTAAGGTAGGAATAGCTAAGACGATAAATTCTTTGAGAAGTGATTTTCTGGAAGTATTTTGCATTGGATTGTTTTGCTAGAAATTATGTGCGACTTAAAATAGGGGTATTGATTCTATCTGGGTGCTGGAGAAGCACTTTTAATGCAATCGAAATGACCAGCAGAAATAGGCATCGCCTAGAGAGAGGTACGGCCTCGACGGCCTACCTCAATTCACGCATTGTCGCAGCAAAAAATAATACGTAATCAGACCGGTTAAAACATTTACAACAAAATCTGGAAATTATTTATGTTACTAAAGTAAGTGACAAATAATATCGCAGCTACTGTGGCGCTAAATAGGTAGCCTTTTCTTTACCACTGCTTCGCGGATCTTGTCATATCCCAGGTTAAATACAAAGGTATAAGGCAAGAAGAATAGAACTAGACCGATATCGAGGAAGAATGCATTGAGTAAACTCATATTCAGCCCCCACGCTGCCAACGGAATCACAATCGCGATCAGACCTAGCTCAAAAGCGACTGCATGCAGAACCCGAACACGTACAGTACGGATCAGACCAAAACGCCGCTCTATTCGGTCAAATAGCGTATTAAAAATGATGTTCCAGACCATGGCGATCAACGAAATCATCAAAGTCAGTATTCCCGCTTTAGGCCTCGACACGCCCATTAACCACGACAGAATCGGAGCACTGAGGATGACGGCGAGCGCTTCAAAGCTTAAAGCATACAAGCAACTCTCTGCGAAATTTCTATTGCTATTCATATAATTTTAAAATTGATCAAATTTGGAAGCTTGCTATTCTCGTGAGTTTTACTGATACTAACAGATCCGTAAACATCGGCATTTCCGATATATAGACATCAAACGAATAAATCATTGCCTTCATGTCACACTCTCTTGAATCTCTTTTTATGTTTATTGAAGCCGCAGCACTCGGTTCATTTTCGGCCGCAGCCCGTAAACTAAGCAACAATCGACCTTTAGTGAGGCCATTGCCAATCTAAAAATTGATTTGGGTGTGATGCTATTTGATCGCAGAACGCGCCGACCAACATTGACCAAACAGTAGGCGATGTTGATTCACGCCCAACAGATACTAGATGCAAGCGACCGGCTCTCCCGTTTTGCTCCTCGATTAGCCGAGGGGTTAGAAACAACGCTTACATTAGTGTTATCGGAAACTTACCAGTCGAACCATTTCGAATCGATTCTGACGGAATTTGACCACCGTTATCCAGAGCTAGAACTGGAATGTATGATCGCTGAATATTCGGATGTAGTCGCCTTGGTACAAGAAGCACGCACTCAACTAGGCTCTTGGTCGGCGCGCAGTTGGTATCCACCCGAGGTCGGTTTTGAGCCTATGTCGGAACGCTCTGAAACATGTGACGTTGGAAATGTTACGTGACACACGTGAACTACGCCGCGGTCTTTGCTGGTCGTCTTCGAACTACTTATTATTAGAAATGACCAAACTAAGATTTGGCTGGGCTGAACTCCCGCGCTGGCTGGCAAAATGCTTTGCCACAGATAGCTTATTAGAATTACAAGTACACGGTTGGCCTAAGACCGTACAAGTAGATGCCGTCTGGTCACGCCGACTTGAATTACGACAAGCTGGCAGCTGGCTATTGGATACCTTGTTGGTACCTTATCCTTACACATAGGGAACACACCTCACATTAGCGCAGAAAAAATGTATTTCAGTGATTATTTGAAGCATGTCTTACATCAACAGGAGCCAATTTCAGATTTATAGTGCAACGCTGTTGCACATTTAAGCACACCGAGTGCACCGATTAGTCTCCGCTGACAACGGATCAGAAAACATAGAAAGCAGCATGCAATTCGCACTTTCCGGTGCAGCTATTAGTGCGCTCCTTTTCTTAGCACTCTCCCCCGCGATTGCCCACGAAGCGCACGTCCATGATGTTGGAAAATTAGACGTAGCAATCGATGGATCACAACTTATTCTTCACCTCGACACACCGCTAGCGAACCTAGTGGGATCTGAACATACTACCAAAAGTCCGAAAGACCGTCAAGCTACGCAACAAATGGCACGTCAATTGTGCGTTGCCGGAGAAGTGTTTGTAACAACCCCCGCTGCCCTATGTAAACCAACGTCGATCAAGCTGGTATCTGCGGCACTTGATCCGCTACTATTAGGTGAGCTAGCCTCTTTTAATGCAACCAATACCCACGCAGAATCAGGTCATGCCGATTTCGTTTTTCAGTGCGCCCATCCTACGCAACTACACATTATCGATGTCATGCTGTTCTCGCAATTTAAAAGTTCTCAGCAAATTGATGCGCAAATAGTAACA